>JAHCSU010000014.1 GCA_023522315.1 Nostoc sp. CCCryo 231-06 | reverse complement strand
ATCCCATACGTTGGCGCTTTCGCGACGTTGTAAGGTTGTTGTCATTGTTTTATAAATGCGATTATTTGTGAATGAATTAGGTAGGTTTGACTACCTGTTACACATCTTAAGGAATTTATTGCGTTTTGTAAAGTACTTTAAGAAAAAATTTTCTCTTGGGATTTACGCACCCAAAGTGGAAAATCCCCAACTCACTGAAAAAAGGTAGACTCTGCGTAATCAACAGTAGAGATGAGAGCGATATCTACAACGGGCTAACCTACGTACTTTTATCATCTAGGTGCTTTGCTCCCCAAAACTCCCATACTTCCTCCTGGCATTGAACCTCGGTGATCATATATCGCTCTTCTATCACCCAAGACCCAAGATATAATTCCCGAAACGCTGGATTTACTGCTGTCCAGAGACATATTTTGTTTTTTTTACCGACAAAAGTTTCTAGTTCATCAACAATTTCTAGTCCAGTAACATAATCTTCAACAGAAAAGTTATTCAATTTTGGCGCGGAGTGCGGGAGATCGAAAGAGAGTTGCAAATCCAGCTTGCCGCTCGTTTAAAGGTTCTAGAGCATCGTTCCAAAGACTTTCATAATAAAAGAAAGTTACGCCTAGACCGCGTTCTTGAGCAGCCCGCACCTGAGACTTAATTTGCTGGATGGGAACTGGATTATTTCGTAACCCTGTCATAATGCCAATTCCAGTTGGAATTATTTGTTGCGCTTCTTGAATTTCTGGGCGAGAAAGATTAGCTACAAAACTTTGTAGATTCGGACGATAAACTTGCACAATTAACTCGTCCACAATATTTTGCCGCATCCAACTCAGCCAATCTTGCAGGTGAAACTTGTAAGCAAAATCATAGTAATTAGGAGAAACAGAGAAAATCGCCTGGGGTTTTCTCTGCTTCACGGCTTGGTTAAGTTGTACCATGAACGCCGTAATTTTATCTGCCCGCCATTTTACCCATGCCGCATCTTGGGAATTAGTTGGCGGAGGATTCTTCGTTTCTTTGGTGTACAAAGCAACTGTATATTGGTCGTAGCCAAATTCGTGAGGCAAACTCATGTGATCGTCAAACTGAATGCCATCGGCATCATATTGGGTGACAGTTTCCAGCACGAGATTGGTGATGAACTGTTGCACTTGTGGATGGAACGGATTGAGCCACATAACTTCACCAGCCGCACTGATTGAAGTTTGGCTACCATCCCGCTTTTGTGTGAACCAATCAGGATAATTCACTGCCAATTCTGAGGTTGGGGGAGCCATGAAACCAAATTCAAACCAGGGAATTACTAGCAATCCTTGGCGATGAGCTTGGGTAATCAGGTCTGCTAGAATATCATGTCCATCTAAACCTTTGTAGACAAAAGGTTGAATACCTGCACGTTGTGCGATCGCACTGGGATACATTACATAACCAGAATTCCACACTACAGGATAGATTGTGTTGAAGTTCAGCCGTCGTAATTGACTCACCGCATCCTGCACTTTGTCCCGATTTTTGAGGGTGTCAAAATCATTATTGGTCATCCAAACCCCGCGAATTTCCTGACGGGGTAACTGTGCGATGGCGCTGAAGCGCCCACCTTCGGTGATCGCAGGGGTGAAACTGTCTACCAACAATACAGTAACAAAGGATATTAAAATGAGAATCGGAAAAAGAAACTTCAGTAGTCGCCGCCAACTTTGAACAATAAAAGATGATTTCATAAATTTGAATGATGCATTAGCTACCCACACACGCCATTGCTCGTTTTTACGATTGAATCTACTAACCATATAGTCTACAAGTATTTATGCTTAGTACAGAACTGATGAGTTGGTAGTTGTTCGTTCCCTGCTTATGGAACTTTTGCACCAGAAAAATTAAAGTAGACAAATTAAGATAGTTGACGCAGCTAGTAGGCATTTGTGCCCAATAGATATTGGTATTGGGAATGGGGCATGGAGCATTGGGAAGAGACAAGGGGGACAAAAATAAAAATTTCTCCTTTATCTCCCCCCGCCTCCCCTGCTTCCCCTGCCCCCTCTGCCTCCTGATCTTCTCACTCCCCCACACCCCACCTGTGTCACAATAGAGAACTGTAATAAGAAAAATATTGTTAAGGTAATTTAGTGAGTCCAACTGCTCAATCCACGGCAAGTGCGCGTCGCGTGGTATTTCCTTTTACGGCAATCGTGGGCCAGGAAGAAATGAAACTGGCGCTCCTATTGAACGTGATTGACCCCAAAATTGGTGGTGTAATGATCATGGGCGATCGCGGCACCGGTAAATCCACAACTATCCGGGCGCTGGCGGATCTGCTGCCAGAAATTTCTGTGGTTGCTAATGACCCCTTCAGTAGTGATCCTAGCGACCCCGACTTGATGAGCGATGAAGTCCGCCAACTGTTAGAACAAGGGGCCCAAATTCCTGTAGCTCACAAAAAAGTCCAAATGGTAGACCTGCCGCTAGGAGCTACAGAAGACCGAGTTTGTGGCACAATCGACATTGAGAAAGCTTTATCTGAAGGTGTCAAAGCCTTTGAACCAGGACTGCTGGCAAAGGCTAATCGAGGCATTCTCTATGTGGATGAAGTCAACTTACTAGATGACCACCTCGTAGACGTGCTACTCGACTCCGCCGCGAGTGGATGGAACACTGTAGAACGGGAAGGTATTTCTATCCGTCACCCAGCGCGTTTCGTTCTTGTGGGTTCTGGAAACCCGGAAGAAGGCGAACTACGCCCCCAACTGCTCGATCGCTTTGGGATGCACGCAGAAATTCACACCGTAAAAGAACCAGCCTTGCGAGTGCAAATCGTGGAACAACGGGCGGATTTTGACCAAAATCCTCCAGTATTTCTCGAAAACTACAAACCCCAGCAAGAATCACTGCAAGAGCAAATTGTCAATGCTCAACAGCTTTTGCCAGAAGTGAAAATTGACTATGAACTACGGGTAAAAATTTCTGAAGTCTGCTCAGAACTTGATGTAGATGGTTTGCGGGGTGACATTGTTAGTAACCGCGCCGCCAAAGCTTTAACAGCTTATGAAGGACGTACTGAAGTTACAGTTGATGATATCCATCGTGTAATTACGCTATGCTTGCGTCACAGATTGCGGAAAGACCCCTTAGAATCGATTGATTCTGGCTACAAAGTCGCCAAAGTTTTTAGCCGCGTCTTTGGCGTCGAACTACCAGAAAGTGATACTGCACAAAAAAACGGCACAGGTCAAAAGTTAGGGGCTAGGGGTTAAAAGTTAGGAGTTAGGAGTTAGGAGTTAGGAGTTAAGGGTTTTGAATGAAAAACGGTTTCATGAATCGACTATATTTTCTCACTCATAACTCAGCACTCACCACTGACTATATAAATCCTAACTTCTCACTTAGCACTCAGCACGGGCTAAACCATAGCTATCCGCTAACAGCACTCAACACTGACTATGAGATTTTGGTCTTTTTGGTTCAACAGCTTTGTTCTATCTAGCCAATACAACCCGCCCAGGTTTGTAGAATTATTGATGCTTTTATTAGCGATCGCTATGTTGGCAATAGCCAGTATTTTACCCGACAGACCCTATTTAATTTTAGGTTTGAGCCTAGTAGTTGGGGCATCTATTTCTATCTTAGTGCGGGAAGCGATCGCCCCCTCACCCCAGACACGAATTACCCAACTAACAGCATCGCTATTGCTCATCATCAGCCTCTATGGCTTTGCTGACTTAATGTACACTCTATAAAATTAGTTATCAGTTAGGAGTTATGAGTGAGAAATTAATTAAAACTCCTAACTCCTAGCTTTTTGAATTACCAATTCTGCATTTCCACCAATTCCATACATAAATCATTAATTTGCTCCAAATCAGGTTTGTGAGGTAGGGCAGATTGCTCGTAAACAATTTCCATTTCGGCGACCAAATCTTCTGCCATTTTCATCACCTGTTCATAAGAATACTCACCCTTTAAAATAGCTTTTAAATCCTCAAAATCACCAGCTATTCTCCTGTCTACAATCACTTCACCTCGCCGCAATATTTCTACTCCACTGCGTAACAATCTAATGCAGTGCATCCCATGTTTGAGGTCAAAACCCGACTTTCTTTCCATTTCTGCCCTAGCTGGATTTCTATTTTCCTGCCAAGATAAGTAAGCCTTCCATTCTCTTAAGGCTATTTGATAACTTTGGCTTTTCTGAAGTAGGCGGATAAAATCTTTACGGCTATTGGTTAACTTTTGGGTATATTCTAAAGTTTCATCTGGTAAAGTGTATTGTTTCAACACGCCTTTAAAATCAATCTCTGCCGTCAGTAATTGGTATAATTGTTCCGCTTCTTCCAAAAACTCAATCCGTCCTCTGATTAATTTATAAAGATATTCCAGAAAAGCATTTAGCTCATCTTTGCTGAGTGGTACTTCGTCTTCTATGGCGAAGTCAGATGGTATAGGCTTTTTTTGCGGTGGCTTTAACAACCATTTACGATGAGTTTCCATCTTTTTGATTTGGGCAAAGGCATAACCAGTGTAAGTATGTTTTACTTTCTTACTCAAAAATAACTGTTTATGATTAATTAAATGTTGTCCGACTGCGTTTACAAAAGGATAGTTATTTAACCACAGCAATTCTAAAACATTGGGATTTGCGCCCGCTAATAACTGGAGGATTTTTCTTAATTCATATATAACTGTGTCTTTGTTACCATCAACGAATGGAAATATTCCTGGTTCATCCCAACCAGTATCTTTTTGTTCTATGCGATCAAATCCTAAGTAGTACCTTTTGGGTGCGATAAATACTCCCCGATAATCAAAGTCTGAATCAGGACGATTTAAACCATAGCCGTGGCTACCTGCCAAACCAATTAAAATAGTTCTTTGCTCAACTTCTATTCTTTCCATATTACCTGATTAAAATATAGTCATCCTAACTCATGAGTTAAGCAGGTGGGGAGATGGGAAGCAGAGTTGCTTAATTTAATAGGAATGCTCCTAAAGGAGATGATGCAACACTATCCCCTTGAGGAGCAAAACTTGTCAATTCAGTTGTTCTTATACTTTCGCTTTCCTAGAATAGGAATTATCTAGGATTAAGGTGGCGTCTAGTTCCCCATCCTGGATTGACAATGGCGGCTAAATCTTCTTCAGACAATTTGTCAATTTCACTGTCTAGTTCTTCGACCGTGAAATCATAGCCACGCTCTTGAGCAATCTTGATGAAAGCTTGTGGATCATCTGTTGCTTTGAGCTTTTGCTGTAATGCTTGATCTTCTTTTACTGCTTGAAAAAGTCGGGTAGCATTTTCCTGTGTCATGACAGTCCATCTCCTGTTTTAAATATCAGATTTGAATGTGTTAATTTGATTTCTGTCGATTCACTAAATTCTGTAAAGAACTATTAGATTAAGCGTGTAAGTTTAATTCTAAAACAAAGAATAAAAACGTGTGGATTTTGACAAGAAACTATAAGTTTTAGTCTAAATATTTCTGCTATTTTGTAAAACTCAGCCCTAAGATAGAAGCAGTTTTTAACTAAAAAGTATTGATTCTGAATTGTAAATGTACTTTACATTCTTTGGGCAAGCGATCGCCCATGACGAGTGTTGGTAAAAAAAAGCTTGACTTAGCACCTGTTCATAAAATAGTATATTAGATTGTCTGTCTAATTCCTGCTCGGATCAGGTAGACATATTACAAAAGCTGGCAAAAGCGTCTCTACAGGAGATAAAACCAGCTACCTGTACGGCAACCTCAAGGACAATTCCATGACCTACGCAATTATTGAAACTGGCGGCAAACAAATACGAGTAGAGCCAGGCCGGTTTTACGATATTGAACTGCTTCCGATCGAACCAGATGAAAAAGTTACCATAGACTACGTATTACTCGTGCAGCACGATGGCGAAGTCACCATTGGACAGCCACTAGTGACAGGTGCGACTGTAGAAGGGACTGTAATGCGACATTACAGAGGTCGTAAAGTTCTGGTATACAAGATGAAGCCGAAAAAGAAAACCCGCAAAAAGCGGGGGCATCGTCAAGAAGTTACCAGACTTATGATTGACTCCATCATCCTTAACGGTGAAGTGTTTGTTGCCCAAGGAGAAACGGAGAAGGAAACCCCCCTTGTAGATGAGACTCCTGTCGAAGAAGTTGAAACCGCTGCTGAATAATAATAAGAAGAAGATACACAAGAGGAAATCATGGCTCATAAGAAAGGAACAGGTAGTACACGCAACGGTCGTGATTCTAATGCCCAACGTCTGGGTGTAAAGCGTTATGGCGGTCAAGTTGTGCGTGCAGGAAATATTCTCGTGCGTCAGCGTGGTACCAAATTCCACCCTGGTAACAACGTCGGTATTGGTAGCGATGACACTCTGTTTGCCTTAATCGACGGTGTTGTAATGTTTGAGAGAAAGGGTAAAACCCGTAAAAAGGTTAGTGTTTATTTACCCCTAACTGCTGTTGAGGCAGCCCCTGCTGAAGCAGTAGCAAGTTAGAGTCTTAGGGTGGGGACTGTTACCCACCTTAATCGCTAGTTAGCGCTGGCATGATGTTCAGATTTACCGAAAAATTGGGTAAAAGCCCCGTGCTTCTAGCACGGCTTTTTTATTCTCCGGTTCAAAGATCGAATTAACTCTCTGAGTACTTCTGTTTGGTTCCTTGCCTCTTGTTCGCAGTAGAGTTTCA
>JAHCSU010000139.1 GCA_023522315.1 Nostoc sp. CCCryo 231-06 | reverse complement strand
TTACTTTCATCATAGATTATATTGTTTGTCCTAACCATCTTGGCGGTTGCTATAGCTACCAAATTGTAGTAGAAAAACATGGTGGAATTTTGAATTGTTTTTCAGAGCCAGGAAAAGGCACAGAATTCTGGATTGAAATTCCAATTTAAACAGGATTTAATCTTGACTTCATCCATTTTTTTTGCAACGTGATACTCCTGGCGGCGTTGTTACACGAACTCTATCGCTGAAATCTCTGTGGGACGCTAGTTTTACTTTTTTAACTTCATCGATGATCTATGACGTGGAAAAACTATTTGCCAAAAATCAGAGTTTTTGTCAGATAAAGAAACCCGATTTGTTAATTTTGGATAAAGTCGAGCTTAGAGTTGAATCTTCATACTCAAATCCAACCATTTCGACTGAGTAATCGGTGCACTGCTAGAAATATAGTTAACACCCGTATCTGCTACACCGCGAATAGTTTCCAAAGTCACATTCCCAGAAGCTTCAATTTTCACCCGGCTATTCTGCTGACGAATCAACTGCACTGCCTGACACATCATATCCAAATGCATATTGTCCAACATAATGATGTCAGCACTGTGCTGCAAAGCTTCTTTCACCTGCTCTAAACTTTCCGTCTCTACCTCTATAGTCAAGGGATAAGGTATCTGAAAACGAATACGGGTAACTGCTTTTCCAATTCCCCCAGCCGCCGCAATGTGATTATCCTTAATCATCACTCCATCATCCAACCCCATGCGGTGATTAATCGCCCCACCCACCGTAGTCGCATACTTTTCCAACAGTCTCAGTCCTGGTGTAGTTTTACGCGTATCCACCAACTGAGCAGGTAAATCAGCAATTTTTTCTACATATATATTAGTCAGCGTAGCAATCCCACTCAACCGCATAGCCAAATTGAGCGCGACCCGTTCCCCCATCAGCAGCGCATCCAGCGAACCATGAATTTCAGCTACTACCTGTCCTGGCTCACACCACGCACCTTCAGGCGCAACCGCCACAAAGCTGACTTTTTCATTCAAAATCTGGAACACCCTAGCAGCAACTGGTAAGCCAGCAATTATCCCTGAAGCTTTAGCTATCCATAAAGCCTTGCCTAGCGTTACATCTTCTACTAGTAGTGTATTTGTTGTGCGATCGCCCCTGCCAATATCCTCCAACAACCAGCCACGCAACAGTGGATCTAAAACCAGCCAAGGCGGCAAAACACCAGAATTCCTCACAACCTTATTGCTTCCTTAGTGACATCCAGGAATACTATAGTCTATAACCCTTACTATCTAAGGCTTTCATAGGGAATCAGAAGCCGTCCAAAAATATTTTGGAGAAAATAGTTGACATAACAAGATGGGTTCGTT
>JAHCSU010000138.1 GCA_023522315.1 Nostoc sp. CCCryo 231-06 | reverse complement strand
AGAATAATCGCGTATTGTTTGATACTACATTTTGAAGTGCGGAATGTGGGTTATAATCACCAAGCTTTTCAAATATCTTTTGATAAAAAAAGGACGGGCAAAATACCCATCCCAGAAAATTAACTTTTATTCAATTGATAGGAAAATTTTTTTATTGCACTTGAGTGGGGAAAGCACCAGGTTGCACAGCTATGCTAAGATTTTGCCCATTGCGACGTAATTCCATACGTAAATCGCCCCCGACTTGGCTATTTTCTACTGCCTTTTGGACACTGCTGGCATCTGTGACTGATTGCCCGCCAAGCTTTTGGATAACATCACCTGCACGTATCCCTGCTTTAGCAGCTGGTGAATTTGGGACAACTTTCACAACTAATACACCTTTATCTTCATCCACATTCAAACCGCTATTGGGGTCTGAGTTGATATTTTGTTTTAGCTGAGGCGTTAACCCTACCATCTGAATTCCCAGATAAGGATGTTCTACTTTGCCTGTAGCTATTAGTTGA
>JAHCSU010000137.1 GCA_023522315.1 Nostoc sp. CCCryo 231-06 | reverse complement strand
ATTTAGGGTGAGGGCAAAAACTACGGTTCTCAACATAGATGAGGTTTAACATCTCCACAATCTTGATAATTTTGTTGTAGCACATGACTAAAAAAGCCCTAATCACAGGTTTAACAGGACAAGACGGCTCTTATCTAGCTGAACATCTTCTCGTTAAAGGCTACCAAGTTTTCGGTCTAGTCCGTCGTTCCAGCACCAGCAATCTAGAACGTATAAGCCACTTATTTAACCAAATTCAAATTGTATCTGGCGACCTTTTAGATCAGTCCTCTTTGATGGATGTGATTTCTGAAGCTCAACCTGACGAAATTTATAATCTTGCCTCCCAAAGCTACGTTCCTCTGTCTTGGACTCAACCTGCTCTCACTGCTGAATATACAGCCCTTGGTGTCTCTCGCCTCTTAGAATCTATTCGTCGTTGCAAACCTGATGCCAAGTTTTATCAAGCCTCTAGTAGTGAAGTTTTTGGTCAACCTGACGAATCGCCCCAGACCGAACGTACTGCTTTTCGTCCGCGCAACCCTTACGGTGTTGCCAAAGCTTACGCTCACTGGATGACTGTCAACTATCGGCAAAAATACAACCTATATACTTGTTGTGGTATTACTTATACTCATGAATCCCCTCGACGTGGGACGGAATTTGTATTTCGCAAAATCACGCACGCAGCTGCCCAAATTAAACTAGGTTTGGCAAATGAACTAAAATTAGGCAACCTAGATGCCCGTCGTGATTGGTGCTACGCCAAGGATGCTGTTTACGCTATGTGGTTGATGTTGCAGCAAGAACAACCTTATGACTATATTATCGCCAGTGGTGAAACTCACTCTGTCAGAGAACTCGTTGAGTGTGCTTTTAACTGCGTTTGTCTAAACTGGCAAGATTATGTCTCAGTTGATCCCGCTTTTTATCGCTCTGATGAACCAGTGCAGTTAGTTGGTTCCATTAAGAAAATTAAGACAGAGTTAGGTTGGCAGCCTCAGTACTCATTTGAGCAATTGGTTGAGGTTATGGTTGATTATGACCTGAAAAAATTGAGCAAAAACGGAGCCTAAATATTCTAATGCTAAAAGTTGTAGTCGATGCCACTCCAGTAGATTCAAAACCAAGTGGAGTTGGCTTGTATATTGCTAATTTAATTTATTCACTTGATGCTTTACAATCTCAAGAAAACTTTCAACTGGGGATTGCCTATCAACCAGGTTTTAGAAAATGGCTTTTAGGCAAGCTAGCTTTACCTGATTGTTTAAATCAAAATTCTTCTATTCATCATATACTACCCATACCTGTCAAAATTTCTAATTTATTATTGAAATCAACTCCAGTTTCAAATTTTTTGCTTGATTCTTTTCAGAATTACTTTGAACAATCTTTAGACTACCCAAATATCTTACATGGGACAAATTATTCAGTTTATCCCTGTAAGAATAGCTTAAAAGTCATGAATATATATGATTTGACTTTTATTAAATATCCTAATTATATAGATTCAGTTGTGAAAACATATACAAAAAGAATTAAGCGCTGCTTAGAGTGGACAGACTTAGTATTAACAATTTCCGAAAGCTCTAAAAAAGATATTATTGAGCATTTGCAACTAGCTCCAGAAAAAGTATATGTTACTCCTCTAGCTAGTCGTTATCATGCTGATTATTTGTCTAGTGAAAATATTCCAACTTTAGAAAAGCAAGTTAGCTATGATTTTTCTAAACCTTATTTACTTTTTGTCAGTACGATAGAACCGAGGAAAAATATTAACACTTTAATTACAGCATTTACTTTATTAAAGGAAAAGTATAAAATTGAGCATCAGCTAATATTAATTGGCAAGAAAGGATGGAATTATGAACCAATATTTACGGCGATTGAAACATCTCCTTGGAAACACGAAATTCACCATCTTAACTATTTATCTGATGAATTAGTAGCATTATTTTACTCAAAAGCCGATGTTTTCGTTTATCCGTCTCACTACGAAGGTTTCGGTTTGCCAGTATTAGAAGCAATGACTCTAGGCGCACCTGTTGTCACTGCTAACACTTCATCACTCCCAGAAGTGACAGGAGATGCTGCTATACTAATTGACCCGAACGATTTTATTCAACTAGCTGAAGCTATATTAAAAATAATTAGTGATTCTCAGTTGCGCCAAGAATTAATTAACAAAGGCAAAGAAAGAGCAAAATTATTTTCTTGGGAAAGAACAGCAAAAGAAACGTTAAAAGCTTATAGAAGTTTTGTTTAATTATTAACGCCGTTCTACTTAGGGACTGACAAATATAGCGTTTCCTGATCGCATGAGGTACATCATAGCCCCCTCTCGAAGAGCGGGGAGGGGGTTGGGGGTGGGGTTCTTGTACCTCACTCAACTGGGAACCGCTATAAAAAATACTCAACGACTTCTTGTGGGGTGGGCGTCTCGCCATTGGTGTCAACTTCAGGTGAAAGCCTTGTCTGATAATCATTTCAGATTTTTCGATGTACTGCCTAGATTTTTGATCCCCACTAACCCCCCTTAAAAAAGCAGGGTGGTTTCATACGAAAAAAGAAAAATACATAAGCCTTGATTTATTGTTTTGTAGCATGGCTTTTTACCCCTCTCCAAACCTCTCCCCGAAACGGAGAGAGGCTTTGAAACCCAGTTTTAGTTTTTCTCTGGTTGTATGAAACCACCCTGCCTAACCCTGCTTAAAAAAGGGGGAACTAGAATCTTTTGCCCCCTTTTTAAGGGGGTTGGGGGATCTAAAACTACGGGAAATTGCTTGTTTGGGCTTAAGTTGACACGCATGAGCAATGCTGTGCCCCTACCAACGTATTTGTATCATTATTAAAGTGAAACGGTATAACGCACCCTACGTGTATTTCAAAAATCAAATATCAAAAAAGTCAAATGGTATTAGTAGAGCAAAGCCAAAAAAAAGGACTAACAATAAGCGGTTAGTCCTTTCTTTATGAAAACAAGAGAGATAACTAGGCGACGAAGTTCGAGGCAGTCAGCGTCACGTTCTTGTCGAGTTTAATCAGTAGATCACCAGTTTCAACAGCATCCATGCCAACATTACCGAAGACATAAGTATTAGTTCCGAATACGAAGGCACCAAACTTACCAGCTACAACTCCCCCAGCCCCAGCCGCCTTCGTAAGCGCATCTGATAAGTCCGCAGGCGAACCAGTTACGAGTCCCTGCACAACCGATTGAGGAATGAGATTGGCGGCATTAAATCCGGCTATTTTGAGGATATCATCTGCTACCGCGAAACCGTTAATAGTATCAAAGCCGTCAGGAGTTGCTACGGTTCCTACAGTGGAATCAGCTGCGCCATAAACGAAGGTGTCTTTACCAGCACCACCAGTTAATACGTCATTACCAAGACCACCAGTTAATACGTCATTACCAAGACCACCAGTTAATGTGTCTTTACCAGTACCACCAGAAGCGGTTAACTTTGCTTTGAAATCACTAGCATTGATAATTATGTTACTGGCATTGGCGCTAAAAATATCGAGGTCTTTGTCACCCGTCACATTGATCACCGGACTAATGTCAGACACTATATCCGTTGTGATCGCATTCTTGGCAGTACTAGCAATAGATGCAGAACCTTTCTCAGAAGCTAGATTGAGGGTGGAATTGCTAGCTAAGGTGAGCGTGCTTAGTTGTGCCCCATTTTGAAGGGTTAAACTAGAAGTACCACCACCAGTAAGCTTTAAGGTTCCATAGTCTGTAGGATTAGCAGCATTAGCAGGAACATCAACAACTCCAGCGAAGATTAATTTCTTATCTACAGTTGCTCCAGTAATGTCATAATTTTGTGCTGTTGGACTCTGAAATAGATATTCTTTGATAGTAGTAATCTTACTAGCATCAACTGTTACATTATTATTTGCACCAACAAAGTTCAAGACTTCAAAACCCTTGGCAGCATTGATAGCATCAATTATTGGTTGGTTTATGCTGGCATCGTTTAACGCTAATGTATCCTTGCCAAGACCACCATCAACCTTATCGTCTGTGGTAAATTCGCCTAATCCAAAGGTAATACCATCATCGCCGCTACCGCCGGTAAAGGTAACTGCCCCGCTACCCGCTTTCAGCTTGACACCACCTGTGTTTTTGCTGGCATCGATCGTTGTTAGAGCGCTATTGACCTTGCTAGTTGATAAGTCTAGTCCAGCCGTTCCGGCAATATTCAGGGTTTTCGCGGCAGCTAGTTCTGATATGTCAAATGTCGTAATCTTATTCCCTAAACCGTCAACTGCAAGGTCAAGCGTAGCGACTCCAGTACCCTTTAGCGTAAGGGACTTTAATTGGGAATCCTTAACAGAAAGCTTTGCAGTGGTCCCAGCGGCAAAATCAGCCGTGATATCCGGAGAAGTGGTTATGCTTTGGATAACAAAGCTAACATCCTTGAGTCCACTGACGGACAAAGCGGCTGGTGAGGTACCTGAAAGGGTGACTTCTTGAAGACCTTTGGCAGAACTGAAGTCAATTGTCCCTGTGGTCGGACTGATTAATTGTACTTTTTCAACATCTACCAGAACTGGCAAAGCTGCGGTGGCAGCACTGTATTTGAAGGTATCGATGCCCGTCCCCCCGTTTATATTGTCGGAAGCTTGAACAGTTGGATTTAGAGGGCTAGAGTTGTCGCCTACGAACGTGTCATCACCTGCTGTACCTGTGAGGTTGTCGAAACCCGTGGTCAGGTTAAAGCTTTGACCACCTGATCCGCTCCCCCCTGCGTAAGCAGTGATCTTTTGATCAACCGCCGTATTACCTGCTGTAACTGATTCTGGGGTCTGGTCAATCGTATTCAGGATAGTTGTTGAATCTATAAATATCTGCGAGGTGGGGATGATATTATTTTCGATCAGTCCATCGCTAAACCGCTTGGCAACGTCAGCCTTATTTTGCAAAGCTGTAAAGTCTGTACCCTGAGCATTTAGCAGCACTGTGAGGATAAAGGTTGGAGCTTGACCCGATCCTTTAGTTTTCAACTCATTAACCCAAAACGCCAATCCTCCGGGTTCTGGATCGCGACCGAAAGAATTTTTGTAGATTGAAGTGACGAATGCAGTCGGATCGGAGGTATTAGGATTGACCAGGTAAGGATATTTAGTTTTGGACTCTTGTACACTAGCAAAACCAACGGCCATGGTTTCGAGTGTTACACCCGCTTCGCCTTGGGTTACCCAATACTCCAGACCACCTTGATCGGGGCTACGACCGTAGTAAGTTACATAAAGACCAATAATTGAATTAACGTCTGCTGTAGTCATAGTTCTATTTTCACTCTTTAATTAATGTCAAGACGATGTTTCAGTTTGAGCTTGTTCACTTTTTGAATAGCTAATTTGTAGTCTGCCAAATTCAACCAGAAAAGCATCCAGTACAAACACTGGACTGTTTTGAGGAGATTTTATATAATTAAGTAATTTAACGGTTGATTTTACAAATTAAGTAGTTTATATATTCCGCCACGTTAAAGCATAAAAGCGATCCGGGTTTATACTGAACTGTTTTGATAAATATTTAATATAATTAAGTAATTTAACGGTTGATTTTATCGAACAGAATTCAGGAGTCAGGAGTCAGAATGAATTCTGTACGACTGGCGGATAGCATCGGCGGAAGAGTGAGTCCGCGATAGCGCAGCGTCTCGTAGAGAGCGTCTTGATTCTGAATTCTGACTTCTGAATTCTTCTTGAAAACTGTAATTCTTTCCGTATGAAAAGAAAAAACCCTCATCCCCCAGCCCCTTCTCCCAAATTTGGGAGAAGGGGAGCCGGAAATAAGTCTCTTTCCCTTCTTGGGAGAGGGATTTAGGGTGAGGGCAAAAACTACGGTTCTCAATATAGATGAGGTTTAAATATAGCGGTTCTCGGTTGAGTGAGATACAAGAACCCCACCCCCAACCCCCTCCCCGCTTGCGGGGAGGGGGCTATGATGTACCTCATGTGATTAGGAAACGCTATATCTAATGCTAAAAGTTGTAGTCGATGCCACTCCAGCAGGGCTATTTCATTCTGATTTAGCCCGCCTCAGAATTTATTCTGAGTCTAATAGCGAAAGTCGTCTAAAGACGACTGAGAAAAGGTTATAGTCCGTTTTAACGGACTTTAGCTATGAGCCGCCGAACTTTTAGTTCTGGGCGGTTTATGTCTAGAACGAAATAGCCCTGCCACTCCAGTAGATTCAAAACCAAGTGGAGTTGGCTTTTATTAAGGGTTTGATGCGTTACGCTGTCGCTAACACATCCTACGTATATTTTCAGAAATCAAACCGGATTCTTATAGAATCATTCTTTAATGAAAATAGTAAATAATACCTCTACAAATCAATTAATCATTAATTTATCTTTTCTCTTATCTCAACCCACTGGTATAGGAAACTATGCTCAAAACCTTTTTCCTTATTTAAAATCTTTTCAACCCACTCTATTAGCAACGCAAAAATATCCCGATTTTAACTGCTATCCAATCCCCTCAAACTTAACCCCAGACCACGGCACCAAAGGTCATTTTAACCGCCTGCTCTGGACACAATTTCAATTACCACAAATCTATAAAAACCTTAAATCGAGCCTCTTATTCTCCCCACTACCGGAAGCACCCCTTTATACCAACTGTCGTTTTGTCGTCACATCTTTTGATATGATACCGTTGCGCTTTCCCAAACGCTTTTCACTACTCATACCCTACCACCGCTACTACACTCCCCAAGTCCTTAAGCAAGCACAACACATTATTTGCATCTCTCAGACTACGGCTAAAGACATCACCGATTTTTACCAAATTGCCGCCAGCAAAATTACTGCGATTCCTTTAGCGCACGATCGCACTCACTTCCATCATCTCAACCTCCCCACCAGCAACTACTTTCTCTACATTGGACGCCAAGATCCATACAAAAACATCCAGCGACTCATCAGTGCTTTTGCTGCGTTACCTAACTACAAAGACTATGAACTGTGGTTAGCAGGGCCAAGCGATTCGCGTTATACCCCAATTTTAAAAGCGCAAGTTGAGCAACTAGGTATAAATAATCAAGTAAAGTTCCTAGACTATATTCCTTACAGCGAATTGCCAAAAATCATCAATCAAGCGATCGCACTTGTCTTCCCAAGTCTCTGGGAAGGCTTTGGTTTACCAGTCCTCGAAGCAATGGCTTGTGGTACTCCCGTCATTACCTCCAATCTCTCCTCCTTACCAGAAGTCACCGGCGATGCGGCGATTCTGATTAATCCTTACAACACCGGAGAAATTACAGAGGCAATGCACGCTATTGCAACTGATTCGGAGTTGCGATCGCGCCTTTCTAGCCAAGGTATCACTCACTCTCAACAATTCAGTTGGGAAAAAACAGGAAAAGCAACCGGCGAAGTTTTATCTCGTTATTTATAAAAGATAAACTTTGGATGCAAGAATTTAGGATTTTGTCAAAATTTCAGATTATCTTGGCTAATAACTAATCCGAAATCTATATGAAAGCACTAATTCTCTCTGGCGGTAAAGGTACACGCTTACGTCCCCTTACCTACAGTGGGGCAAAACAACTCGTACCAGTTGCTAATAAGCCTGTTTTATGGTATGGCATTGAAGAAATGGTCGCTTCTGGTATTACTGATATTGGCATTATCATCAGCCCAGAAACTGGGGCAGAAGTCCAAGGAAAAACCGGAAATGGAGAATCCTTTGGAGCGAACATCACCTACATCATACAAAACCAGCCAGCTGGACTTGCCCACGCCGTCCAAGTCGCCCGTCCCTTTTTAGGAGATTCTCCCTTTGTTATGTATTTGGGCGATAACCTGATTCAATTAGGTGAGTTGCGTTACTTTATGCAACAATTTAGCCAACAACAGCCAGATGCTTTGATTCTCTTACATTCGGTTCACAACCCTAGCGCCTTTGGTGTGGCTGAGGTCGATGAAACAGGACGGGTATTACAGTTAATTGAAAAACCCAAAGTTCCTCCTTCAAATCTGGCACTGGTAGGGGTTTATTTCTTTTCTCAAGTCATCTTTGATGCGATCGCAAATATCCAACCTTCCGCCAGAGGCGAACTAGAGATTACTGATGCTATTCAATACCTAATTAATCAGGAAAAACAAGTTTTAGCCTACAATCTCCAAGGTTGGTGGTTAGATACTGGTAAAAAAGATGACTTATTAGAAGCTAACCGATTGATTCTCGACACCTATCTAACAGCATCAGTTCTTGGCGAAGTCGATGCCCAAAGTCAGATTATTGGACGAGTCCAAATTGGTGAAAAATCTAAAGTAATTAATTGCACAATTCGAGGGCCAGTAGTGATTGGTAGCAATTGTCATTTAGAAAACTGCTTTATTGGCCCTTATAGTAGTATCGCCAACAATGCCACACTCATTGATACCGATTTAGAACACAGTGTCATTTTAGAAGGTGCTAAAATTGCCGGAATCCATCAGCGCATTATTGATAGCGTGATTGGACAACGGGCACAATTGACTCTTGCACCCCGTCGCCCCAAAGCCTTGCGATTTCTAATTGGCGATGACTGTCAAATTGAACTAACGTGATTTACTTCTTAAAAACAAGAAAAGCCACAGTCAAAATCCTATTCTAATACCTATAAAATATAACAAGTATTAAATTACTTTCACAATTAACACTGTGGCAGATTACTTATAATATTAATGAGTATTGTACATACCAAAATTCCCGAAGTTATACAACTAGAACCCCAAGTATTTGAAGATGATCGCGGTTTCTTTTTTGAAGCCTACAACCATCAAAAATTTGCTCAAGAGACAGGTATTGTTGCTAACTTTGTGCAAGATAACCACTCCTACTCTAAGCAAAACGTTCTGCGTGGATTGCACTACCAAATCCAACAACCCCAAGGTAAGCTCATCCGTGCTGTTGTCGGTACTATCTTTGATGTAGCCGTAGATATTAGAAAAAGCTCTCCTACCTTTGGTAAATGGGTGGGTTCTGAACTCAGTGCCGAAAACAAACGCCTAATGTGGATACCACCAGGCTTTGCTCACGGCTTTCTCGTGCTTTCAGAAATAGCTGAAGTTCTCTACAAAACTACAGATTACTACGCACCCCAAGGCGATCGCACAATTCTATGGAACGATCCAGATTTAGCTATAGATTGGCCTTTGAGTACGCCACCGATTTTATCAGCTAAAGACGAAGCCGGGAAACCTTTGAGAACTGCTGAAGTATTTGATTAAGCTTGATGAGTAAATCAATTTTGCTGATTGGTAGCAACGGTCAAGTGGGTAAGGAACTGCAACAAATACTCCCATCCTACGGTGATATTATCTCAGTAGAACGCCCAACAGTAGACCTTGCCCAACCCGATACCCTCCGCAACGTCATCAGATCAAAACAGCCGCAAATCATTATTAACGCTGCTGCTTATACTGCTGTGGACAAAGCAGAAAGTGAACCCGAACTTGCTAGCGCTATTAATGCGATCGCACCCCTAATTATTGCTCAAGAAAGCCAAAAATTAGGAGCTTTTCTAATTCATATTTCCACCGATTATGTTTTTGATGGTAATGGGTATCGCCCTTACCAAGAAACCGATGCGACTAATCCCTTGAGTATTTATGGTAAAACCAAACTTGCTGGAGAAGAAGCAATTCGGGAAACTTGCGCCCATCACCTCATCCTCCGCACTGCTTGGGTTTATGGAACATTTGGCAAAAGTAATTTTGTCAAAACCATGCTGCGACTAGGTGCAGAACGCCAAGAAATCCGTGTCGTCGCCGATCAAATAGGTAGCCCGACTTGGGCGCAAGATATAGCTACAGTCATAGCCCAGACAATTCCCCAGTTAACCCCAGAAATTAGCGGTAGTTATCACTACACTAATAGCGGCATTGCTAGCTGGTATGACTTTGCCGTTGCGATTTTTGAAGAAGCACAACAGCTAGGCTTCCCTTTGAAAGTTGAACGTATTGTCCCCATTACAACCGCCGAATATCCCACATCAGCCCGTCGCCCTGCCTATTCTGTGCTTGCTTGCGGAAAAATTTCAGCAATTTTAGAAACACATCCGCCTCATTGGCGACAAAGACTCCGGCAAATGCTTAGGGATTTGAAAATTGGGCATGGAGAATAGGGCATAAGGCATTGTTAATTAAGTTTTTTCCCTATTCCCTACAGACGCGATTCATCGCGTCTCTACGCATTCCCTATTTTTTTGACTTTTCAAAACTCCCGTTTCATGTTGTATTGGTAAAACATCTAAAATATCAGTTTGGGAACAATATTTTAAATCTTCGTGACAGTCAAGACGCAATAATCGTTGGCCGTGACTAGCTTGGTGAAGTAATCCCAATAAGTTATCTTGCCATTGAGAGTAAAGAGCGATCGCATTAATTACTTCATCATTCCCAGCTAATTCTTCTGGTGACAACGCGGTTTGCTGCAAAATACTATGAGTGATCGCACCTGCACAAACTGTATCTTCTAAAGAAAAACTGCCTTCCCAACCAGAACCGACAATCCACACTGTCTCTGGTTGCTTCTCTAAAAGGAATTGCACCACCGCCGCCCGGTTAATCAAGGCTGCTGCTAATAGATTTGGGGAATCTTGTACCCGTTGTAAGGCACGAGTGCCATTGGTGGTACTGATAAACAAGCGACGCCCTTGCACTAATTCTGGTGTGCAGTCGAGAGGAGAGTTACCCAACTCAAAGCCAGCTACTTTCGCGCCACCGCGTTCTCCAGCCCGCAGACGTTTTTCAGCAGGCCATTTTTCGCTAACTTCAATTAACTGATCTAAATCGCTGAATACTTGTACAGCTTCGCCTCCAGCTGCCAAAACTGTCGCAATTGTGCTAGTGGCTCGCAATACATCGACTGCGATCGCACATTCTGGCGCTTTACCCGTTGGAGTCAATTCAGGAGTGTGGTATACGAATAGCTTCACGCGCTGGATAAACCTAGTTTAATACTACTGTCGCAAATAACATTTTACCTAGTTGGTGCCACTAACTATAATCTCAATTCCTCTTAGAGGATTTTTTAGCATCAAAATGCACAATGGTATCTCATTCAATATATAAACCTCATCTATGTTGAGAACCGTAGTTTTTGCCCTCACCCTAAATCCCTCT
>JAHCSU010000136.1 GCA_023522315.1 Nostoc sp. CCCryo 231-06 | reverse complement strand
TAGCATTAGCAATAACCTTTTCTACTCTAAAGAGTTGGTCTTGCCCAAATCCGCCAGATTTTTGAATGGTTCCAACACCTGACAAGGTAATGCTTTGACCTAGTTGACTGTAGTCTGCGGTATCATTGCCATCTCCGCCATTAATGCTGTCGTTACCCTGACTGCCTTTGAAGATGTCATTGCCTGCACCACCGATTAGAGTGTCGTTTCCTGTGCCTCCGTCAAGTGTGTCATTGCCATTTCCACCGCTTAGACTGTCGTTTGCCGTCCCACCTGCAAGAGAATCGTTGCCAGATGCACCATTCAAGGTGTCGTTACCGGAGGTACTATTGGCATTACCACCACTAGCCCAACCAACTATCGTGTCATTTCCCGAAGTCCCAGAAAGATTGTCAGCGCTTGTTTTGCCGAAAATAAATGCCATGTTATTTCTCCTGAATTTGTCACTAATACGTAAGTTCAGCCTCGCTCAAAGAACTATTCATCAGTTCAATGTCGATTACTTG
>JAHCSU010000135.1 GCA_023522315.1 Nostoc sp. CCCryo 231-06 | reverse complement strand
TTTTATGTCTTTGCTTGGTGACGAGCTATTTTTTTCTATATCGCTCTTAATTACCTGTTCTATCTGAATCGGAAATGAGTGCCTTTGTTCAACACTTACTAATGATAATGTAAAAAAAGATAGTCCTAATATAGGTTTGCTAACTAGGCTAGAAAAAAATCTATCCAGCCCATAAGTTTGTTTGCCTGATTTACTTATTACAACTTCATCTCCTGCAAGCAAATATATCTCATTCGCACGAAATAAATGCTTGCGAAAAAATAACCAAAACAACGTCGCCCAAGGGATTACTGTATGAAAGAATCTCAACATCGTCCGATAACTGCCACCACTACCGGGAGCAACGAGAAATTCCCAACATGGTGACTCGTCCACTCATTGCTAACATCGCCAGAATTATCTGGTTTAATTGCCGCATCGTCGTAGCATTTATTTGTGGTAGCAGGCATTGTAGCAGTGATAGTATATCGAACATGGGCTGAAGAGTGGGTTTTGAGTTATCGTTGTGAGAGACAATAACTCTACTACGGCAGCCCTATCTCTTCATACTCTTTTTTTGGCTAAGGTATTGTTAGAAGTAAGTCCACAACAGTAATCAATCAATGGCAAGCAAAATTATTGATGTCAAAGAGTACACCGTCAGAGCGCACAAGCGGGAAATTCACACTCGCGTTTTTAACTTTGTATGCAAGCAGTGTGAACAACCAACCCAGAGAGAAACTTTTGGTGTGCGACCGCTCTATTGTGAAAAATGCCGCCCTCCTCAACCCCCCAAGCAATCGAAAGTAGTCCCGATAGGCAAGAGGAAACCCAGAGCGATGAACTACAAGAGTGGCAAAGGTATTGGGGGGTGAGTTGTTGTCTCAAGGTTAAGAGCGATCGCCAATGTCTTCTAGGGAATAACATTAGCCACGACGAAACAGAGTTTCAAGATAAACTTGGGAAACACCGCGATGCCTACGCCATCAGCATTTTGCAGCAGAAACAGAGAGATAGCTGCGGTAATAAGGCGATGTTCATCCCAATCAGGATGTTTTTCTAAGTAGGTGTTAAGAGATTGATGTAGCGTTTCGTGAAGAGTAGTAAAGATGTTTTGGGTTGAGTTCATATAATAAA
>JAHCSU010000134.1 GCA_023522315.1 Nostoc sp. CCCryo 231-06 | reverse complement strand
AATTGCGAATTGCGTTAGCGAAGCGGTAGCGAGGAAGGAGCGTCATTGCGAATTGTTTTAATTGTTAAATGCTAAGTAAAAGGCAGTTCTTGCTGAAGCCAGAAGGACGGCAGTTGTTCCAGTTGGGGAAACCCCTTCCCGTAGCGTCTCGTAGAGAACACCGCACCGCCTCTAGAAGGAAAAACCTGCTCAGGAAGCTGATTTTACTGGTTTGGATTTTACGTTTAATTATGCCTATCTACTTAATTACTTATTAGTTTTTAGGTAGGAAATATTAGCCATTTTTATTTATAGTCATTATTTTCTAGTATTTGACTTATTTTACTTATTAGACGAGTACTTTGTTTTTATCTTCACTTTGGTAGTAAAATGACGATGTTAAGTTTTATGTTTCATCATTAAAGACATAAAACCCCAAAAATAAAAGCTGTTAATTTCCTAAGCTTCTGTAATAGCTTAAAACTGGAAACCGGTAAAGAGAGGATTTGACACGATGGCATTTGTACAAGACCCACTACCCTTCGATATTAATGCTCTAGAGCCACATGGCATGAAAGCTGAAACTTTTGAGTATCACTATGGCAAGCATCACAAAGCTTATGTAGACAACCTCAACAAGCTCGTTGATGGTACAGAACTTGCTCAGAAGTCTTTGGAAGAAGTGATCAAAACTTCCTTCAAAGACTCCTCTAAAGCGGGAATCTTCAACAACGCTGCCCAAGTTTGGAACCACACCTTCTTTTGGAATTCCTTAAAACCAGCCGGTGGCGGCGCACCCACTGGTGATCTCGCAGCCAAAATTGATAAAGATTTTGGTAGCTTCGACAAATTTAAGGAAGAGTTCTCGAATGCAGCCGCAACCCAATTCGGTAGTGGCTGGTCTTGGCTCATTGATGATGGTGGTACGCTGAAGGTGATCAAAACACCAAATGCAGAAAACCCTTTAGCTCATGGTCAGAAGGCACTCCTAACCTTGGATGTTTGGGAACACGCCTACTACATTGACTATAAAAACGCCCGTCCGGCGTTCATCAAGAATTTCCTAGATAACTTGGTCAACTGGGACTTTGCTGCTGAAAACTTGGCCAAAGCTTAATCACCTACCAGTGTTGGGCCGGTTGTAATAGTAGCCTTTACCAGATATGTAAAGCAAAGACAACCAGTTAATTTATAAAAAGGCGTCGGGAAAAGCCACTCTTTTTAAAGATGGGATGAGAGATGCCCCGACGCCGTTGACGGTTAACAGTCAACAGTCTTTCGTGTTATCCCATCCCCTTTTAGTGGATGGGATGAGCTTAACAATAATTACCAGCAGTCACGAGTATTCTCGTGGCTGTTTTTGATTGTCTGGGCATATATATGGCAGATATGGTGGGACATTCTAAGTGTGTTCGCAATAACACTAGCTTAATTCGTAAAAAAATTGATTTTAAGAAAAATTATACTTAAGTAAGTAAGTGGGCATGAATAATTAAAGCTTTAATCAAATCTTCATATTAGGGTTTCAGCCTTACTACGAGCTAATTTAATAATTTTCTACTGTATAACATAGATTGATTTATTCTTACCTACTTACTTAAGTATAAATAATCTGATATTCTAACATCTCTGTGTCATTAAAGACAACAAAGTTTCAAATGTGAGAGTGGATCAGTAATGCTTCAACTCTTGACAATTATTATTAACGTTCATATAAAACATGGGTAAAATTCAACTTGGTGTCACTTTCGTGGCTGCTGTGGTAGTCAGACTTACTGATCTGGCATCAAGATTGTCAAGGAGAATGAAAAGCAATGTGACGATCGCAGCACTTGTTGCGATCGCAGTGCTAGCCGGACATACTGTATCGGCACAGATAACGCCACCCTCCCAGCCACTGGCTTCGCTAAAGACCGTGCCGATTCCAGGGCCAGACTATACAGGCTACGTAAAGGATAAGAGTGACGCGATCGCTCTGGGAAAGGCTCTTTTCTGGGATATGCAGGTCGGCAGTGATGGCAAGACATCGTGTGCTACTTGTCATTTCCATGCCGGAGCGGACAACAGAATTAAAAACCAGCTTAATCCAGGGATTTTGCGCGTGGATGCAAGCGGCAATCCTAATCCTGATAATACTTTCAGTCTCGGAGGGCCAAACTACACCCTGAAGGCGACAGATTTCCCATTCCACAAACTAGCAGATGTAAACAACCGTAACTCCGCCGTTGTTTCTGACATTAACGATGTCGCCTCTTCGCAAGGAGTCTTCAATACTAAATTCTTGAGTACCACTCCTGGTAATCCTCAAGACAATGTGACTCAACTCGACGATCCAATCTTCAACGTGGGAGGTATCGAAACCCGTCGAGTGGAGCCGCGCAACACACCAACCACGATTAATGCGGTGTACAATTTCCGCAACTTTTGGGATGGACGAGCTCAGAACTACTTTAATGGGGTTAATCCTTTTGGATTAAGAGACCCTAACGCCAAGCTTTACAAAGCAGTAACTTCTCTGACATCACCACAACAAGTCAGTGTGAAGCTCAAGAATTCATCTCTAGCTTCCCAGGCAGTGGGACCACCTCTTAGCTCATTTGAAATGTCTGCTGACGGTCGCACATTTCAGGATGTCGGTATTAAGGTGGTTGGGAAAGGAAACCTACTGAGGGGTCTAAAGCTTCCAAGGGATCTTGGTAAAAAATTATTTTCCCCGAATTTGAAACCACTCGCACAACAGGAGGTGGCAGTTGATGACAGTACCTTAGGTATTTACAGAGCGCCTAATCAAAAAGGACTGAAGAAAAAGTACAAGCAGTTGATTGAGGCTGCTTTCCAGCCAGAGTGGTGGGATTCTTCATGGTCAATTCAGGTTGATAAAAATGACGGTAGCCGACAACCCGTCCTCTTGGGCGCTGGGAGTCTTGTCGATCCAAACAAGAAGACATATACGCTGATGGAGTACAACTTTTCGCTTTTCTTCGGGCTAGCGATTCAACTGTACGAGTCCACATTAATATCTGACAATGCGCCTATCGACCAGTACTTTGATGGCAACAAAAACGCTTTAACTTCTCAACAATTGAGGGGTAAAAAGCTTTTCGAGGGAGCGGCCAAATGCATCAACTGTCACGGTGGGGCAGAATTCACCAACGCTTCTGTAAAAAATGTGCAGAATCAACGGCTCGAACACATGATCATGGGGGATGGACAAGAAGCCGTCTATGACAACGGCTTTTATAACATTGGTGTCAGACCGACTACAGACGACTTAGGCGTGGGTGGTCAAGACCCCTTTGGTAATCCGCTCTCAGAGTCGCGAGTAGCTCAACTAGGGAAATTCAAGCAGCTTCTCGGTGTAGACCCCAATATCACGGTTAGCCCCAACCAGAGAATAGCCGCAGACGGAGCCTTCAAAACGTCCACACTTCGCAATGTGGAACTCACCGCACCGTACTTCCACAATGGAGGGAAATTGACGCTCAAGGAAGTGGTTGAATTTTACAATCGGGGTGGTGATTTCCATGAGGAGAACATTAAAAATCTGGATGCGGATATTGAGAACCTTAACCTGAGCGATCAGGATAAAGATGATCTGGTAGCCTTTATGAAGGCGCTTACTGACGAGCGAGTTCGTTATGAGAAAGCGCCCTTCGACCATCCGCAGTTGTTTATTCCTAATGGACATCCAGGAAACGAAGCCTTCGTCACCAACGACGGCACTGGTAAAGCCACAGATGCCTTGATAGAGATCCCATCTGTTGGTCGTAATGGTAGCAGGACTCCGCCTGCCAACTTCCTTGCGACTCCCTAAACGGTAGAGTTGACACTCCCCGCTCTGTTCGCGCTTGCGTCTCCCCTTCTCTACGAGACGCTACGCGATGGGAGAAGAGACGGGGATTCTTAGTTCATAGACGCGCCTTAAAACTGTCTATTTTGTAAATTTTATCCTTAAGAGGGTGTTTGTTGTAAACACCCTCTTATTTGACAACTAAGTAGGCGTCAATAATCTTGATCCGGATACAACTTATGCGCTGGCCCAAATTATCAAAGCAACCTACCGTTATTTGCTAGAGTGAAAATTAAAATACTATATGGATAGCAAAGAACTAGCGCAATACATCGAAGCAACTGATAGCATCACTAAACCTTGGCTATTGGTACAACTGCGCCTCAAAAAATTGCAAGAGCGTCGAGCCACCCTTGCAGACGATGCTTACAACAAAGAATTAAAGGACATTTACCAAGACATGATGAATTTGGGGGAATGGTGGCGCGGTATTGAAGATGAGGTATTTTAAAGTTAGGAGTTATGAGTTTTCCTAACTTTTAACTCTTGCACAGACGCGATTAATCGCGTCTCTACTCCTAACTTTTAACGCAACCTGATGGCTCAAGCTCTCGATCAAGTCGATTACGATACTCTCGATGCCGCAAAACGACGCTTCATCGATGCCGCAAAGCGCACCCTTGGCTTTGCAAGCGCCTATGGCATTGTGCCCGCATCGGGTCTGGGAGCAAGTGCTAACGCTTTTAGCTTCAATCTCGCTCCATTTCTAGAGGCGGGGGCTAGAGAACTTTCGATGACACTTGTTCCCGAAGGGCTAGGCACCGCAGACGATACTCGACCTGACGACCTTTCCGAAGAAGAACTTCGACGATTTTGGTGGAATATCGGTATCAAGATCATCTCGTGTCTTACGAACGATGCCGCAACATCAGGTATGCAGACTATACTTCTCGGTTTATATCTGCCGTCGAGTACTCCTGAAACGATCTTCACCCCGGCTTTCCTTGATGGGTTTCTGGATGGAGTGGTTGAAGGGTGCAAACGAGTAGGGTGTGTCTATCTATCAGGAGAAACTCCTCAACTAAAAACGAAGATGATTCCAGGTCGGCTTGACATCGCAGGCTCGGTTTTTGGGGTTATGCCGGCTGGTGTCGCTCCCATTGATAGCTCGCGTCTGGATGCCGGAAATACCATTGTTTTGGTCGAGAGTTCGGGGCCCCATGAGAACGGCTTTACCCCACTACGAAAGCTTGCCCAGTCCCTCCCTGATGGCTACAGAACAAAACTTCCAAGTGGGCAGGAGTTCTGGGAAGCGATGAATGCCGCTTCGTATCTTTATACGCCGCTTGTGCAGGCGGTGCTTGGCGAGGGAATTCGTCCCACCGCTATGGAAAATATCACTGGACATGGCTGGCAAAAGCTGATGCGGTCGGTGAAGCCGCTCCGATATGTCATCGAAACGATGCTCCCAGTGCCGGAGATATTTACCTTTGTCGAGGGTCATCTTGAGGGCGGGGCTGAGACGATGCTTACTGTGTTCAATTACGGTGCAGGATTTGCATTCTATACAGAGTCGGAGCAGGATGCAGAGAGGATCGTCATCCTCGCAAGAGAACATAAGCTTACGGCTGTGATTGCCGGAAGGGTTGAAGCATCCCCTAGCCGCGAGGTTATGGTAGAACCGCTTGGAATCACCTTGAAGGGAGATTCTTTTGGGATTGCGCGAGGAGTATAGTCATTCAGGAGCGATCGCTAGCTTTCTTGAAGCTATTGTAGGCTGACTTATGCGATACCTACGGGGGGCTACGCCTACGCTGAAATCATTACTAGTTATCTACAATAGTGTAATTACGGAGAATGACAATACTTTCTTACACGTAATATAAAGTTGAATTGCAGGCTTATCAAAGAAAATTACTCTCTTAAGTCTTTAAAGGTAAGTCATTTAGGATAAATGCGATAAACGTATTTATATAAATTTCTATGCAATATTTTTTACTACTTATGTTAAAAGTAGTCCAAATTACCCATGACTACTGACGTTAAGATTTGCTAACGTAGTCTTAACATATTGAAAAATTTGCTGAGAAAGCTGAGAAAGTAGCAGCCACCACTAATTTAGAGTGCTGAGTCTTTCTCGTCTCTAGATGTGCCGTTTTAGTGTGTTAAAAAGATATATTTTTGTTCAGAGGGGGTTATGGTTGTAAATTTTGCCCGAACTACTGCTTCCACAGAACTTTTGAAGCAAGTATTCCAAAACATTGATGCACAAAGTTGTCCAAGGTTATTCAACTTTCACATGCACACTGTCTACTCGGATGGTAGGTTGCAGCCAAGTGCATTGATGGAACAGGCGATCGCTATTGGTCTAAAAGGGTTAGCGATCACCGATCATCATGGTATTATCGGCTATCAAGCATCACTTGCTTGGTTAGAAGATTGGAAGTGGAGTAATCCTGGTGCAAGCACTCCTTACCTGTGGAGTGGTGTGGAAATTAATGCCAACCTTTTGGATATAGAAGTTCACATTTTGGCTTACGCTTTTACATCAGAACACCCTAGCATGAAGCCTTATCTACAAAGAAGGGCGACTATAGGCCAAGAATATCAAGCAAGTAACGTGATTGCTGCTATTCATGAAGCTGGGGGATTGGCGGTTCTGGCTCATCCGGCTCGTTACAAGCGATCGCTTTTTGACTTAATTCCAGCTGCGTCCGAAAAGGGCATTGATGGCGTGGAAACTTTCTACGCCTACAATAACCCTAATCCTTGGAAACCCAGCGTAGTGGAATCAGAACAAGTACAAAAGTTGGCTGATGAATACTTTCTTCTCAATACCTGTGGTACTGATACCCACGGTTTGAGCCTGCTACAACGCTTGTAAAGATGAATCAATTTTTTTGAACTCTCCTGGTTAAATCTGCCAGGAGGTTATTCTATTTTGGATTTTCGCTAATCAAGCCTGATATTAACCCACATTCGGCAGGTTGGTTTGAAAATCGTGATGCTAACTAAGCAAAGAAACTGCTCACTGCAATATTTCCTAACGCCGGTAAAGTACCCGTTAATCCTGTTAAATTGACTAACAAATCACTATTCGCCTGAAAACCAGCAGTGCTATTATTGATTGCGAGATAAGTTCCAGCGATCGCTCCACTTGTGACTCTGACTAAGGATGCACCATTCACCCCTAAAGCTTGATTTCCAGCTACGCCTCCATTAGCGTCGGTAAATACCTGATTGGCTAAATTTACTAAAGTAGTGGCAGTCTTATCGGCGGCACGGGTAAAACTGCTAGGTGTAATCACAGATGTTCCGTCTGAACTGAATAAACCAATTGCATCTGTACCAATAGTGAAATCTGTAATGCGATCGGTTGCTGATACTGTTGATTGTCCAAACTGGAAGCCAAATAAATCTGCGCCTTGGCCGCCAGTTAGAGTATCAGCACCAGCACCACCATTTAAACCATCAACTCCATTATCACCATTAAGAACATTGGCTCCAGAGTTACCGAAGAGGAAATCATTGAAAATCGAGCCTTTTACGTTTTCAACGTTGGAAATAAAATCGGTTCCTGCACCACCAATAGCGAATCCAGCATCAAGACTTACAGTAACCCCGGAACCGACAAAACCGTACTCAACGGTATCAATGCCACCCCCACCATCGATAGTATCGTCACCAAATCCCCCTAAGAAAGATTCATTGGCATTAGAACCAATCAGCACGTCACTAAAACGAGATCCCAACACTCGCTCAATGGAAACTAAAGTATCATTACCGCTACCACCAATAACAACTCCGGCGGATAAATCAACACCGACTCCTGAGCTAGCGTCGAAATAGACAGCAGTATCAAATCCTGCACCGCCATTAATCCTATCAGCGCCGCCAAACCCCTGAATCTGGTTATTTCCAGAGTTCCCAGTCAGTATATCGCCGAATGCTGATCCCTCGATGTCTTCCACGTTAGAAATAACCGATGTACCAAAAGAAGTAACTGCCAGCCCTGTTGAGAGATTAACAATTACTCCCTCACTAAATTTTTGGAAGGTTAAGACATCAATACCCGCACCACCATTGATGGTGTCGTTACCTTTGGAGCCTTCAAAGCTATCATCCTCGGAAGATCCGAGAAAACTGTCATTACCTCGATAAACATATTGACGATAGTCGTATCCTGACGCACCGAGAGATAAAAGGCTATTTCTTGTCGCAACGTCAATATTCACATTTGTGTCCTGCCCTGTGATTTGCCCGTTACTTCCGAAGCCAAATTGAGAAATGATGGTTCCAGAATTAAAGAATCCAGTTGAACTATAGGTGAAATTAACACCTACATAACTAGCATTCAGAACGCCACTGCTATAGAGTATTTCAAAATTAGTGGCAGTTTGCGCCCCATAAAATTCGGCAAGACCAGTAGCATCCCCTTCGTACCTGTTACCTTGAAATAGTATGGTATTAGCCATGAAACTTTCTCTCCTGATTAAAGATTTGGTGTGAATTGATCTTGAGTGAAGATATCATTAAGGATTTCCAAAAAATAAATTATCCAATCTTATGGGGTGGGCAGCGTTCGACTGAGCGCTCACGCCGAAGTCTTACCCGCAGCAAAAAGCGGGCGAGAGAGAAGCCCACGCCACAAACTGACTTTTCACGGTATCTGGAAAACCTCTCTCTAAATCTCTCTACTAAAAGGAGAAAGACTTTGAATTTTCCCCCTTCCCGCGTCGGGAAGGAGGTTAGGTTTTTCGTGGGATTTTCCAGATGACGTGAAAAATCAGCCCGCAGAAGAAGTAGTTAAGTATTTTTTATTTGGAAGCCCTTTAGCGTAGTGGTACGCTATACCAGATAGTACCATTCTTTTTTACAAAAATATCACCAAACCATCTAATTTTATATCTGGAAAATAATTTATATAGTGATTGACCGGACAAACTGGGCTTATGTAAATAACTCTTTTTTATATCTCTGAATAGAGAAAAATAACATGCTGACTTAAAATCTTTTTCAAAGCCTCGATTTATCAGGAAAGCTAAAAAATCCTTGTTTGGAATCAAGCAGGAAGATACAAGGTTTTACAGCAGTTGTGATAATATTTGAGCCACATCTGTCGTAAAGGTAAAGCGCATTGCTAAACCCCTACCGTGTGGTCTATTTACCTGAAAATCACTGTAAATATTCTCTAATGAGAGTTAAAATTTCCGTCTAAAAATGTTTTAAATTATTAAGTTTCTGAAGAGATAAATATTAAGATGCTGATTTTGAATCTTTTTCAAAGTCTCGCTTGATCAAGAAAGCTAAAAAATCCTTGTTTGGAAACAAGCACGGATAAACAAGGTTTTATATCATGTCCACTTGATTGCTTATTAAAACCGAAGAACCCCACCCCGCCAAAGCGTAGCTTTGTCTCCCCTCCCGAAGAGCGAGGAGGGGACTAAGCTATATTAGAGTTAACTTCAAGAGCTTGAGAAGCTATCATGATTGTCTCTTTAGCAGCTTTTTCTTTGCGTTCACTGTAACGGTCTGTGAGATAATCAACTTTGTCACGCAATAGCAAGGTAAATTTATAAAGTTCTTCCATGACATCGACAACGCGATCGCGGTAGGGCGAATCTTTCATAGTGCCGTCTTCGTTAAACTCCTCGTATGCTTTAGCCACTGAAGATTGATTCGGGATAGTGAACATCCGCATCCAGCGCCCAAGAATTCTTAACGTGTTGACGGCGTTAAAAGACTGAGATCCGCCACTTACTTGCATGACAGCCAAAGTTCTCCCTTGAGTCGGGCGAACGGCTCCGATACTGAGCGGAATCCAGTCAATTTGGTTTTTCATCATGCCAGAAATCTGACCGTGCAGTTCTGGGCTAGACCAAACTTGCCCTTCTGACCACAAGCTTAATTGACGCAACTCCTGCACCTTTGGGTGGCTGTCAGGTACGCTACCATAAATCGGCAGTTCGCGTGGATCGAAAAGCTTTACCTCTGCGCCAAATTCTTCAATGATGCGTGCTGCTTCCTCTGCCAAGAGGCGGCTATAGGAACGCTCACGCAGGGAACCATACAAAAACAAAATTCTGGGGGGATGCTCAAATGTAGTCATGGTAATTGCTTATTCTCCTCCAACTCTCGCAAAAAGGTACTTTGGGCTTCTCGCAATTCGACATCAGGATTTGCGTGTTGGATTTTCTGTATTGCGTCGTTATAAGACGAGCCAGTGTCAATCAGGTAAGAAGCCAGTATCGTTCCCGTTCGTCGCCTCCCACTGGTGCAATGAACTGCAACAGCATTGCCAATGCCTTTTTGACTGTCAATGAAGTTTTGTAATTCCTGAAGCTGCTCTAGGCTGGGTGCAGTGCCACCTTTGATTGGCAACCAGAGATGAGGAATGTTTGCTTTTTGATACAAATCTAGGTTAGAGGGGTCATCCATAACGGAGACGATCGCACCAATACCAGTAGCCCGTAACTCTGTCAATTCCTCTCCCATTGGCTTCCGAACACCTGCCAGTTTCCCTGGAATCACCCACCACAGGTTCTCTGAAATTGGTTGAATTGTTTCTTGCTCCATTGGTTCGAGCCTTAGTTTAATTCCAGTACTACAATTTGACGTTGCAATCTTTATCGAGCAGGTGTAAATTCTTTATTCAAAGACTCAATTAGTTGAGTCACCCGTTCTTTAATCTCATCGCGGACTCTAGGAAAAATTTCCGGTTGTTCTGCTGGATCATCTAATTGCCAGTCTTCAAATAGTTCTCGCACAACCCACTCTGGCGGTAAATTCACGCCACAGCCACACAAAGAAATCACTACATCAAAGTCTTGCGCTTGGAAATCACTCAGGCGTTTGGAGTGTTGATTGGTAATGTCGATACCAATTTCTTTCATGGTTGCAATCGCTTCTGGTCTGACCTGACTTGCTTCTAAGCCTGAGCTAATCACTTCGATTTTTCCCTTACCAAGGATTTTAGCAAAGCCTTCCGCCATTTGAGAACGGGCAGAATTCTTTTTGCAAACAAACATCACTCGTTTCATAATTCGATTCCCCTAATAATGTCGTTAAATTTATAAGCTGCGAGATTCAGGTGTTACGAAATATTCGTAATTAGTAATCATGTTTTTGCCGTACTGTGCTAATTAGTAGAGGCAGTTCTATTAATGAAGATCAGCTATTACTTTGATTACACAATCTTTAGTGTCAAAAATTGTGATCATTTTAAGACACCAAAACAGCGCGGATCTGGCAATGTTGCTTTTTCCGGTTCCCGTGGAAACCAAGCTGCTGTGCGTTTACAAAGCTCAACCAGCATCAACATCACTGGCACTTCAATTAAAACCCCTACTACTGTAGCCAGTGCTGCACCTGAATTTAAGCCAAATAGCATCACAGCAGTGGCAATAGCAACTTCAAAATGATTACTTGCTCCAATTAATGCTGCCGGTGCCGCATCTTCGTAAGATAAATTCAACTTCAATGCTGCTACATAACTAATCAAGAAAATGAAATTAGTTTGGATAAATAGTGGCACCGCAATTAACAAGATATGCAAGGGATTTTTAACAATTAGTTCACCCTTGAATGCAAATAGCAGTACCAAAGTTAGCAATAGAGCAGTAATTGAAACTGGAGTCAGATAATTTAAAAATCGTCTTTCAAACCACTCTGTACCTTTGTATTTAAAAATCCAGTAACGGCTGTACATTCCCGACACTAGAGGAAGCCCAACATAAATTACTACTGACAAAACAATAGTTTGCCAAGGCACGGTTAAATCATTCGCTGCTAATAACCATCTACCTAATGGTGCGTATAAGAACAGCATCGCCAGAGAATTTACTGCCACCATTATTAAGGTATGTCCCTGGTTGCCGTAGGAAAGATATCCCCACAACAGTACCATTGCTGTACAAGGAGCAATTCCTAGTAAGATGGTACCAGCAATATAAGAATTTGCCAGTGCTACTTCACTACCACCAATGATCTCAGTTCCGGTAATCAAAGGACGAAATAACCATCCTAAGAAAAATTGAGCAAATATTACCATCGTGAATGGTTTAATCAACCAGTTCACTACCAAGGTGAGAATAACTGGTTTTGGGGCGCGGATAGCATTTGCTGCTTGTGTGAAGTCAATCTTCACCATGATTGGATACATCATGAAAAACAAACATACTGCGATGGGAATAGACACTTGATACACACTCATTGCATCAAGAGCTACCGCTATCCCTGGAAATAATCTACCTAGTGCAATTCCGACAAAGATACACAAAAATACCCAAACGGTGAGATATTTTTCAAAAAAACTTAGATTGCTTCCTGCTTGTATCCGGGCTGTACTAGCTTGTGAATTCTGACTCATTGGAATAAACCTAAAAATAAAAGAAATCGCTAAAACTTAGCTTCTTTTCGTAATAACTCACCAATTGTCAAGTTCATCTCTGCTTTGCCTTCAAATACTGTTCCCACTTTGCCTTGATATAAGTGAACGTAATTGAGGCGTTTGCTGTCATCGGGTAAAGGTATATCCCACTTTCCGCACTTCATCGTGTAATACACGAGGATTTCCAACATCTGG
>JAHCSU010000133.1 GCA_023522315.1 Nostoc sp. CCCryo 231-06 | reverse complement strand
AATCTTTTGTCTGTGCTAACTGATGCACTGCAAGGTAATGTCTCTGTTTCTGTTTTCTTTTCCTCTAATCCTACTAGCTAGGCAGTTACGTTTTTTCTTTGTTTATGACATTTAAAAGATGGAGTATCCAGCCACGAATTGCAAACATAGTGATGTTTTCCAAAAGTTTTTGGATACGTGTTGCTTTATCAGCTTTTAATTGAATTTTTTGCGCTTCTTGGGTAGCATTGGCTGCTTGCTCTTGGGCAATTTGTAAGATTGATTCTGGGAATAGATTAGCTGCTGTCATAAATTAAATTAATTTTTATACCTCTACGAAGAATAAAATTATCTATGCTTTGTATTTATTGTTCCCAATTAATCGACAAAATATAAAGGGTAAAAATAATAAATACGAATTATTGGATTACAAACTCGTTAAAATATTTAACTTTGTTAGCCAATTTTCATCATGGCTTAGATTTACCACAGTGTAACCACTGTTATACCTAAGATTATCCCTCTCGATCTTGTCTTGCTTGCGTTTATCGGGGCTATCATGAACTGAACCGTCACAAAAAATAGCGATCGCCTCCTCCTCATAAACAAAATCTGGCTTACAGTTCGCTTCTGGAATAAATTGCTGTGCGGCATCGGGTAATTTGTAGCCCCGTTGATAAATCTCTTGCAAAACCACACGCTCAAAATCAGAGTTAGGGTCTGTCTGTTCCAGCAATTTTTGATATTGCTGATCGCGAGAAAGCCCTTTGACTTGAGTAATAACGCTACTCTCCAGCAAGAGGTCAAGCCAAGGTTTGATTAGGTGACGATTTATCAGTGCATGGTCAAATTGATTGCGGTAAGAGAGCAAGCATTCATAGCAAGCTTGAATACAACTGTCTTTAGGTTGTGTAAAATGACAAATGTCGAAAGCTGCATCAGCAATTTTTCTAAATACCTCTGGTTTTTCTAATAGCTGAGAGAGTACACCTGCACCACCTTCAGCAGCTTCCCAGAACAGTAAATACTTGCCTTCGCCTAGTCGTTCGGAGTCGAGTTCATCGGCTTCTAATTTGTAAGCGGCTTGAATTGCAGTTTCTAAGGTGTATTGCAGGGTGGCAATAAAAGCTTCTCTATCCTCAACAGGAACATTTAATGGCTCAACAATCAAGATATTGCAAGTATCATCAACCATTAAATTCACTTCGGTATGCAAGCTATCGGGTGTCTGTTGAGTCTGTGGATTTTTATGGTCGCCCCATACACCCGTTGTTGGATTAAGCTTAAATCCTCGTTCTTCTCTATTCTTCTTCAGCCCCCGATTAATTCGCCAAATGGTAGCTGTAGCTCCATAGGTTAATTTGAACAGTGGCGTACCGTCAGCTGCTTGGACAATAGCTGATTCCCGCTTTTGGCTAGCGTAGCGGAAATGAGTAGTGATATTGTAGCCGTACTTGAGCCTTTCTTCTTCGTCGCAGGTAATGCGTTCTCGACGACGAGCGATCGCAGTTTCCATTGGTAGTACACGAGTTAATTTGGCTACATTGCCATGAACATCAGGTTTTATTTCTGCGCCGCAGTTTTCACAAGTATCACAAAAATCGCCGTCATGGTAATACCCGCAGTTAGCGCAGACACTCACCCGTTTATACTCACCTTCAATGCCACCAACAGGAACTTTTGTTTTGGCCACCATGAATTTACTACCTTCGTAGTAAAGAATGTTATTGGGAGCAAATTCCCGTAATGCCATTGAGCGGGGGCGAGAAATAAATTCACCACCTTCACCAGCCGGAATAAATGCCCGGACTGGAAGGCGAGGGAAGTTAAATCCTGGTAAAAACCCTTCGGCAGCAAAGTAACGATAAGGATAAAATTCAAACTGGGAATTACTCTTGCCTTGGCTGTGTCCTACGAGTAGATCAATTTGTCGTTGTGCCTCTCGTGCCTGTGCTTCAGCATTGTTACGTTCTTCCTGGGCAACATCACCTCTAGCAAAACGGTCAATGGTGCGACGGGCAGATTCTAACTGTTTAACTGATTCTGTGTACAAATCTCGCCAACGCTTACAGTCCCGGTCAAAAGCATTCAGAGCATTTTCGATGGTTAACTGTAACCAATTTACAGAATACCAAGAAGCTTTTTGCAGATCCTCTTGGCAGAAAAAGTCTGAGAAGATAGACTGAGCAGCTTGCAGACATTGGGTTAATTTGGCTTGGCTCAGGGTAAGTTGTTGGCGAATGCTGTCTTTGAGGGGATAGTTTTCTAATTCCAAATCCAAAATTTTATTCATTGAATCTTCCAAGTAAACCCCAGTGTGCGCCAGCCAAATCGAATACACATGAGATTTAATTAAATCCTGGTTGGCTAATTCTAGTTTTGGTGGAGCAACTACCCCAGCAACCATTTGATTTTGTCGTTTGAAAAAGTATTGATCGTGACCGCTACCAATGGAAGCATAAGTAATTACTAAAGCTTGCTGTCCACTTCTACCAGCACGACCGCTACGTTGAGCGTAATTAGCGGGGCTGGGGGGAACGTTTCGGAGATGGACAACGCTAAGGTCGGAAATGTCGATGCCTAATTCCATTGTCGGAGAACAAAACAATGCAGCTAATTGCCCTTGGCGAAATTTATCTTCTCGTTCTTGGCGGTCTTTGTTGCTTACCTGTCCGGTATGTTCTCGCCCTTCCATTGTTTGGATTTGCAAGGCGTTAGTTTGGTAAAAACCTTGGAAAAATTGGTTAACTGAAATATTGGGTTTATCGTTACCTTGCAAGCGACGCGATGTTAAGGGATCGGTAGGGATTTCCTTGAGGTTGCTTGCTTTCCATAGTAGTGAGTCTATGCGTAGCTGTACCTCAAATTTTTCTTGTACTAGGTAGCCAGCATCACACAAAGCATCAATTAGAGTAGTGATTAAGCCGTTGAACTCTACATCTGTTAAAGGTTGGCTGCGGAGTGACCATGTATTCGGCGATCGCAAAAATCGTCCAATTTTACTTCTAGTAGTAAGTTTGACTTTCGCTTTTTCATTAATACCAGTGCTAATAGTTGCCCAAGTTGCTAAGTATAAATATTCGTTCTCATCAAATACCCAAGGTTCTTTAAGAGCTTGAATGACTTCGCTTTTAAGTGAATCTTTCTGGTCTGGTTGTAAAAGTTTGGCATCAATTGCCAATTCTCGTCGCAAATGGTTGAGGAATGCTTGGGTAATGATGAAACGTTGTTGCGGAGTGGCTTGTAGTAAAAGAGGATGGCGGTGTTTTTGCCAAAGGTTGTTGTCAGCACAGTCTTCTTGTAGCCCATTATACTCAATTACCAACAGTCCGCACTGTTCGAGGTTGGGTTGGACGATGCGCCATCCCCGACGCAAGTCTTCGTAAAGACGGTATTCAATCAGTTTGCGAAAGGCTTCTTCATTGCGCCGCTTACCGCCACTAAATTCTGCTGGTTGCTTGGCGTAGTCGTTTTAAGTAATTCCCATGTATTGGACGACTACACTAGCCAATTCGCTGTGGGCAAGTTGTCCTTTAGCTTGAATTGCACCTAAAAGTGCAGCCCGTAAGAAACTGGTTTGGACAAAATCATTGAAATGTCCCGCTTGTAAAGATGCATCTTGACGGTTATCGGTAAAACTGAGGATTTTGGCAGCTTTAGCTTTCTCCCCTGTAAAGACTTGCTTGAGGCGGCTGGTGGTAGAAAGACAAAGTAGAGTGGTAGCGGTACTGCGTCCTTCACTGCTGAGGCGAGAGAGTTTAGCAAATTCGTTTCGCTTTTTGTCATGAAGTACGCCGCAGTTGAGACAGGTAAGAAAGGGTTTAGGAATAAACCAACAAGTAGTTCCTTGCAATAAGGAGGATGTAACATTACCATTGGGTAGGACTTGCAGCTTTCGAGGAATAAACCGCGCAAAATCTTTTTTGGCAACCCGTCCTTTCTTTTTGGTTTCACTAAACCAAGAGTCAGGAAGTCGATCTTCATCGCCTGTATCCCACAGTTCTGGTTCATCTAAGGTGAGATAGCCTTCAGTAATATCTGCATCATCAGGACTGATATCCAATGCTGTGGGCAACTGGGGGAGGATGATGTGCTTATCGGCATCGTAGCGCACGACATAGTAATCCTGTCCGCATTCCCGACAAAAAACGAGGGGATAAAGTAGGCGGTTGTCGGTGGTTGTATATTGACCTTCGAGGGTTAAATAGCGTTTGTCTCGACTTTCAATCGTGGCGTAAACGCTTCCCCCTTGGGAAATGAACTGATGTAGGCGAAAAGCAAGTCCATTGGTTTTGCTACCCCAAAGGAACATCTGTTTGAGGACTGTTAAACAAGTTTCCTCTAGAAGCTGGGTTTGTTCGGCAAGTTTGGTTGCACCTGTTTCTAAGCTGATGGGTTGACGGCGGACGAGATACCCTTCTCTTTCTTCTAAACCGAAGTTCATCTCGATCCAGTAGCTCAGGGAATGGTTTCGGAATTCTGTTGGTGTTTGTTCTAACTCGGTTGGTAAACCTGCCAAGATTCCTTGGCACAGTTGTTCAATAGTAGGTTCAGCGCGTTGGATAGAACGTTCTAGGGTTTCATCAATGACATTTCCGGGTTTAATTTCCACTCCAAATAACTTACTAGCGACATCTGCCACAACCTGACGGCGTTGTTCGCGGGAACCGACCGTTGACATGGTGGCACTTGTGCCAATGCAGAGTAATTCGTCATTACTTTTGCTACGCTGACGGAGTTTGCGGATCAATATGGCAACGTCTGCACCTTGTCGCCCTCGATAGGTGTGTAATTCATCGAGTACCAGGAATTTTAAATTGGGAGACTCTACCAGTTTATTTTCGTGGGTGCGTGAGAGCATTAACTCTAACATCACGTAGTTGGTAAGTAAAATATGGGGTGGATTGTTTTGAATTTCGGTTTTCCTGGTTAAACTTTCTTGCCCGGTATATTTTTCAACACGAATATGAGTATTCGGAACTTGGCGTAAAAATTTGTCGAGTTCTTCTTTTTGGGAGTTAATTAAGGCATTCATGGGATAAACCAATATTGCCCTGACTCCTGAGATTTCGGGATGACGCATTAAATCATCAAAGATCGGCACGACGTAAGTCATGCTTTTACCGGAACCTGTGCCTGTAGTAACAACGTAGGGTTCTTGGCGTTGTGCAGTTTCAAATGCTTGCTTTTGGTGGTAGTGAAAACTAAACGGTGAGCCGTCTTGTTTGCAAAAGTATCTTTCGCAATCTGGATGAAGGGTTTGCTGCTGTACTAATTCCTTGGCTGTTGCACCTTTTCGATAACTGGGATTGAGTTGCACTAGGGGATCAGTCCAGAGTTGCCCTTTGTCTAATTCTGCGTCTACAAATTCTTTGACTTTGGAGTCGCGGATTTTGAGGAAGCTTTCTATATAGCGGCGGTAGTCGCCTATTACCTCGTTACGGAAGTTGAAGATATCCAGGTCATTTGTAGTTGATAATTCATAGTTAGTAATGGAAGGTTGTGACTGGGTGCGTCCTAGACGTTGGTTAATCCATTCTTGAAGCTGGTGATTAAATGTTAGAGTAATTGTAGAAAAATCGAAAATTTCTTTAATTTCTCTGAAATCCCAACCTTCAGGAATAGCTGTAAATAAAAGGGTTAATTGTTGTGGATTAACAGCTACTACGCCCGAACAATCTAGCAATGCTAAGTTCTGACCTAAGAGAGTGCTGATAGATAAAATAGCATTCTCTGGTTGCTGTATTAATTCATTTAACTTGACAGTAATAGCCATAAATTCTTCAAATTTCTCTTGAGTCAATTATGTAATTTAAACTACTCCTCTAAAGCTTTCCTAATAGTTTCATCATCCAATTCTAATAACTCTGCTATTTCCTGAACACTGAGTCCTCGTTGCACCAACTTGGGCAAAATTTTTAATTTAGCTTTGAGTCCACCTTCTTCTTTTGCTTCTTGATAAACTCTAGTTTCTTTCAGTAAGTCTAGGTTCAGCATGGTTTTTATTTCCTGTTATTAAAGGTTGTTACTGTGAAAATTTTTACATTTCATTTACAAATTTTCTTACTTCTTCCACTTCTAGTTCTAAACGGTCAGCGATTTGTTGAATAGTTAATCCTAGTTCCAGCAAAATAGGTATCATTTTCAATTGGGTTTCTAGTTTTCCTTCTTCCTTACCTTCTTCTTTGGCTTCTTGATAAACTCTAGTTTCTTTCAGCAAGTTTAAATTGAGCATGGTTTCTATTTCCTCGCGGCTTAAATTAGGAAACTTGTAGACTACGATTGTCTCTATAGATTCTAGAACTTTTCTTTGGCTGAGAGTGTCTGTCAATTCCTCCTTTGCTTGGTTAATTAGGTTTTTGGCGAATTCTCCAGCTTTGTCCTCACTCTCTACGACTAAGCGGACAATTCCTATTCCTAGAGAATCATCTGGTGCATCGTCAAATTCATCTAGGTAAAAGCGACGTAAATGGGGTTCCAACAAGGAACGATAACGTTGGGGATAGGTACGTTCATTGCTACGCTTGTCATAGATAACTATGGCGAACCAGTCAGGGTTAGGTGGCTGATATTGAGTGAAGTAAAGGAATATACTTGTAAATAATCGATCATAAAATTCTTCATCTTTGTAAAACTGAACCTCAACAAAGTACAGTGCTTCATTAGGGAATTCTTCAAATGGAGAAAATACCCCATCTAATCGGAAGCTTTTTTGTTTAATTTCTGGTGCGATAAACTCATAGATATTGGTGTTAGTATCTGGTTTCCCAATAATTTCAAAGAAGATGTTGGGAAATTCTTTAAATATTTCGTAGAAAATTGCATCTGTTTTCATAGAGTCCTAATTACGAATTACGTTAGCGTAGCGGTAGCGAGTCCACGAGCGTCATTACGAATTATTCTATCCCAAGCTTCTAACACTAATCTTTGTGTACGATATTCACCAAACTGCTTAATTTCATTGTTCTTTAAAACGCGGAATGTTTCGCTGGTAAAGTCTGCGCCGTAGACATCAGCAGGGTCTAGAATATATCGCAGTTCATCACGGGTGAGTCCGTAGAGTTTGGCGTAATATGCGTCTAATTCTGCTCTTAATAATGCGCGTCTGTTAGGGTTCCAAATGAAGGGTTCGCCGTCGTATCCCATATCTTTGGCGAAGGGTTGCATATCCCAAGCGGTGTAGACTAATTCAAGTACGCGAGTGCTGATAAATTCAATGTCTTCTTGAGTGTAGGATTCAGGGGGAATGACGGGAAGTTGTTTGAGGATATAAAAAGCTAGATGAGTACCCCCAATTTTTTGTTTAGCGAGAAAATCAAAAACTAAACTATTGAAGTTGCCTATTAAACATAAAATCTTGTAATAATTATTAGATGTTATAAATAAAGTCTGTGCAGGGTTAGCAGTGGCAAATTTAGGTAAGATACTAAAAATAGCAGTACGCTCATTAGTTGGATTAGTAATATCTCTAAAAGTCAAAAGCCAATCTTTATTCCACTTTCTAGCTAACTTATTTTCCACTTCAACCCGATTCACCCAATAACGCGGTTGAACAGCAAAAGACGCATTACTCTTTTCCTCATCAGTCAAATCACGAGTATCGCCGTTATCTGTATAAGTCGCCCAACGATGAGTAAATTGGTGAAACATTTTCGCTTCATAAAGCGGAACTAAATCATTACTCGCCTCATTTTTAAATAAACCGCTATCATTCGCCATGTGAAACATAGCCATAAATGAAATTCCCCAAGGGTTGCTACCTGTGTTCTCATTTTCCAAAACAGGAACACGCTGATATATTTTCTTGGTTAATTCTGCATCATGACTAGTTCTAAAAATTGGGCAGGTAAGAGTATTAGGATTAATTAAGGCAATATCTTGAGGCGAAAGCTTAAACAGACGCGCTTGATTATCTAACTGTTTAGGTTGAGTCAAGAAGAATGCAAAGTTACCGCGTTTAATAGGTTTACCACTGATAGCCAGTAGAGAAAATTTCATACGGCTATCTACAGCAGGAAATAGTGCTTCTCGATTTTCAAAATCATACAAACTTGCTAAAGCTTGCTTTTGGGTTAAATCACCAAAGAATTTTTTACAAGTGTCATCAGTTGCAATTCCAGTAGGAACAATAACCCCAACTATTCCATTAGCTGAAATTAGCTTTCTCGTAGTTTCAGCAAATACTGCATAAGTATTGATGTCCCCTACCGCAGTTAAAGGAAATCTGTCCGATTCCCGAATAAATTTACCTTGCGCCTCAGCATCATGTTTTGCATCTTCAAAAGCTTGTGCTAACTCAGGATTCTTCTTTGGTAATTCTTTAATCAACTTCTCTCGCGCCGCTTTATTAAGAGCATTAGCAATTTCCGCACTTTGAGAAGCAAAAAACTCCTTTTCTTGTAACTTAATCCGTTCCCAAGGTGGATTACCTAACACACAATCAAATCCACCTTGTTCAAATACTTCAGGAAATTCTAAAGGCCAGTGAAAAAAGTGGTTCTCCTCAGCCAACTTATTCGCCGCATATTTAATCTCTTGCGTTGACAAATTACCCCGCAAAAGCTGAGTTAACGCCGCAGTTGTCGGTAACAATTGCAAATTCTGTTCAGTTAACGGCATAAAAAATGCCGCAGTCCACAAATTACACGCTGAATAATCTCGCCACCATCCCGAATCTTTCCGAGTTTGCTGATATCGCGCTTGCTTTTCTCTCACTTGTTGCGGTGTAGCTTCAGCAATATCTCCTAACTCCCGCGCACTTTCTGCGTAGTGTGTACGTTCGGTTTCTAAACCTCCAAATATTGATAATTGTCCTTGATTATCTATCTCCCGTTCTTTCTTATTGCGCTTCTTCAACTGTGATGACAACTTTTTATCATCCCCAGTCACCGCCTTATAAGCTTCATCAGGAATTCCCTCTTGCAGACAATCTAAATCCAAGACTCCTACCAAAGAATTTCCACACTTAATTCTGTGGTCTAAAAAGCTAAGTGGTAACTTACCTGGAAATCCTTCAATCCATAATGCTACCTTACATAAATCGACTGCTAACGGATTTAAATCTACTCCATAGATACAATTTTGAATTACATCTCTAATCGCTAATTTTAAAGGTTGACTCCCAGGCTCATCTTCCCCAGTTCTGATTTTGGCTAATTCTTTACCAATCCGTCTTGCTGCTGCTAAAAGAAAATGTCCTGAACCGCAAGCAGGGTCACAGACTTTCAGACTAAGAAGTGCTTTTTCTAATTCGTGATTGTTGTCTAATTTGCAAAGTTTTTCTTCAATTACTGGTACAAGTGCAGTTTTGATAAGTTGTTGTACAAGCTGCGGTGGCGTATAATAAGAACCAGTGTTTTTCCTGTCACTACCAAACACTAAGGCAAATTCATATATCCGTTGACGCTGAATTAGTTGGGGATGAAAATCTAATAAACTTTCATACACACTTCCTAATTCTTCCACATCTAAGTACTCATAATTCACTCGTCGTATCTGTAATTTATCTTGGTACAGTGACAACTGACGAATAGCTAGGAGTAAATCATAATTATCAATCGCACAATCATCTAAAGCTGACAGAGTTTCGGAACCGAATAAATCACCATTGAGGGGGGATAAACCAAGTACTTCCCCTCGCCAGTTTTCATCAAACAGCAAAAAAGTTACCCGCAAACCTTGCCATAAATCTTGAAAACCTTCCCGCCGCCAATGAGGACGTTCCGCTAACTCTCGCATACGTTCAATGCTGTAATATTCTCGATAGATTCGCCCTTTGTCTAAATCATCTCCAATTAACAACAAATTGCGGGATTCTGCTACCATTAAAAATAGTAGGCGATAAATTAATCGCAATAATTGGCGATAGAATTCGTAATTTGTAATTTCTGCTTCGTAATTGGGGATAATTCCTAACTTTTGACGCAAGTGTTCGTTTTGCGGATGTTGGATGAAGCCGTTACCTAGCTGAACTAAAGCTTTTTCAACTCCATCGCGCAGTTTTTCGCGTACCCGTCCCCCATGTTGCAGCGCTTCTTGGTGATAATATTCCAGCAAGCACTTATCTGCATCATCCACTCCTTCAGGTAAACGGGAACGGTGAAACAGACGATAAAATAGCCCAAATTCAGCAAAATTTTCGCCATTGAGAATTTGCTCTAAGTCAAATTCAACGTAAGTAAGCCGAGTCATTAACGAAGAATCACGCAGTAATCGCCAACGAAAACCATTGGTTGCGATCGCCCACAGATGCTCTGTCTTGTTAAGATATTCCTGCACCAGTGCGTGTGCTGATAACCTGGGTGTTCCACTAGGAGGACGTTTATCGATTTCTAACCGACAACCAATAATGTGGATAGGTGGCTTATTTTCTCCTGCTTCTGCACGGTGAGAAATCGCATAAGTTTTTTCCTCTACCACTTCGGCTGTTGCAGTGTATACAGGTTCATAACCTAGACTTTGCAGTAATGGCACTGTCCAAAGTTCACGGGTAATGGTAGTAGCCGAGTTATTTTCATCAAGCCTTGCCAATGCACGTTGAAATGCTGCCCAGTATGCTTTAGCATCACCCCAAGCAGTAGCAATTTCATCTGCTAATTTATCAGTTTTATTAAAACCAAAGTCTTCTGGTAATTGTCCTTTGATTCTGCCTTCTAGCATTTGGGCAGTCATATCTGGAGCTAGTAAATTTCCTTCGATTTGAAGCGCAGTTAATGTAGTTTTCATATTTGAAGAATTAAAAATAAAAAATTAATAGCTGGTGACAGCGCAGTTGCAGGACAACCAGCCTTTTACTTACGTCCGGGTTGGAGGATGAAAATGCCGAGAACATCCATCGGCAATTGCGGGGTGACGCGAATTCGACCTTCTTGGGTCATTGCTCTGACGCGCCTATGGCTTTGTAAAAGTTCTTCTGCTCTTTCTCTGGCAAACTTTTCTAAATCTGGCTGGAGTTCTTCTAACCTTTGGAGTAACTCACTAATTTCCACCTGCTTGATAGCTTTACCAACATCGCTGACTGGCTTCGCTTGTTGCAGTAGCGATGTTGCTTCCAAATTCGTCAACCAGCTAGGGCTTGAGGGCGAACCTGTAAAGCCAATAACCGCGCATTCTTCTGCTAGTAGAGATGTGGTATTTCGCGTTTCTGTAGTACGTTTAGAACTGTCTAACAAATGCCGTAACCTTAGCAGCAGCAAAGTTGTGCGCTTTTGTACCGCATTAGTTATAGTAAAGCCACATCGTGCTGCGATCGGTTCATTTGTGTGGGAGAGTGCATCTTCTAAGATGTACCGTGCCAAGCCTTCCACTAAAGGGTGATTCCGGCCTACGTATTCCACGCCCTCCGGTGCTGGGGTGGTAAAAGAGAGTAAACGCGACTTATCCCCTAACGTTGACTTGAGAAAATCTGGTGGTTGAGAAAGTAACCATCCCTGTTTTTTCTTGATTAAAGAACAAGAGATGCGAAGGCAAGCCGATAGGACAAACCGCTCTACATCCTGTTCATTCCCTAAAATCTGGTCAGAGTCAATTAATTCCTGTTCTACTTGCTCAGGTTTAATAGCACGTTGAGCAAAGCGAGTCCGATTGGTTTTTTCGCGTTCTACTGCGTTGTCCCAATTCTTATGAACTTTATCAACCGCAGATTCTTCTTGGAACTCAAACAGTGATAACTGAATAACTTCAGTAGTATGTTCAAACAGAGACTTAAAGACTGCTTCCGCTACAGTAGTACTTTCCATTGGTACGGGAACAGTAATCCCTAAAGACTTGTGAATCTGTACAGCTTTGCGAATCAGAACATCCAGGACTGCACCATCAACAGGATTATCTCGACCATAAAGCAAACAGGCTTTCACCTTAGCTGCTGTTTGTCCATAGCGGTCAATACGTCCTTCGCGTTGTTCTAACCGATTAGGATTCCAGGGTAAATCGTAGTGAATTACTGCACTGAAGTGCGTTTGCAGGTTGACTCCTTCACTCAAACAGTCCGTAGCAACTAGCACTCTTTGGGGATAAGATTTTAACTCTTCAAGGCGGATTTCCCGCTCATCCTCTGAAAGTTCTCCAGTAATCGCAATTACCCGAATTTGGCTACCTCTCTTCTGTAACTTTTGTCTTAGAGCATCAGCTACATAATTTGCAGTAGCAATATAGCGACACCAGACAATCGGGTTCATCTCGTCTTTGAGCAAAGATTCTACCGTAGCAATGCACGATTGCAACTTTTGGTCTTTGCCACCTTGCAACTTCTCTGCTGCTTGTACAAAAGCTTTTAACTTGCGTTTGTCTGCGTCTTTGTAACTTTGCTGTCCCTGTTCTATGACCAAAGTTGGTGAGGCATCAACCGCTTGTTCCTGTTCTGTGGGATCGTGGACATAAGAACTCATCAAATCTTCGTCTAAATCAGCCAGTAAGCGTTGACTTGATTTACTAACTTGGCGATTTAATGTAGCGATCGCAGCCGCAGGTGAAGACATAACACAGCGAATCAAAGCCAAAGCCGACCAGTATCTTCCCCGACGTTGAGCATGGCTCATGTCCGCCGTAGTCGTTTTCACTAGTCCACGGGCAAAATCATAGACTTCATCAAATAGTTCTTTGTACTCTTTCGATAATTTATATGATTCCTCGCTTGACTCTCGTTCAGGAAAAGGAGTTTCATTCCCTAGCCAGAGCTTGACATCTGCCCGTCTGCGCTGAACGAAATGATTGGCTAAGTGATCACGTTGTTTGTCAGTTAAGCTATTGAGATTGAAATGCTCAAACTCCGGTTTCAGCAAACCTAAAAGTGAGAGAAAAGATTCTTCAATCCCACTATGAGGAGTAGCTGTAAGTAACAGTAAATGTTGTTCTTGTTTTTGGGCAATTTCTGTAATTAGCTGGTGTCGCTGTTGCTGCGATGTAGTTGTTTTATTTGGACGGGCGCAAGTATGAGCCTCGTCTACAATCACTAAATCGGGGCAGTGAGTTATAAAACTAGCACGCCGACGTTCTGCTTTGGCATAGTCCAAGCTCACAATCAGGTGACGATAATAACTAAAAACACTGTCATTATTTGGTATATTCCGCTCTAACTTGGAAGCTGTACCAGAACGTACAACTACAGCATCAATATGAAACTTTTCACGTAATTCCTGCTGCCACTGGTCACATAAGTGCGGTGGACAAAGCACTGCAATACGCTTCACCTCACCTCGGTCTAGCAATTCACGAGCTATTAATCCAGCTTCGATGGTCTTACCAATCCCTACATCATCAGCTACCAGTAATTTTACCGTCTCTAACTTTAGTGCCATCAACAAAGGGACTAATTGGTAAGGACGAGGACGCAGCGATAACCGTCCTAAACAGCGAAAAGGCCCTGCACCGCTACGGAGTAAAAGACGTGCAGCATCCATAAGCAAAAGTGCAGCTGCATGGTCTTGTACGCTATTAGCTTGAGGTAAGGGAAATGTGGCTGATTGAATGTTCTCTAGTTTTTCTTGTAAAAGCTTTTGATAAATTCCAGCTATTTCATCTTCATTGCCAGAAAGCGGTCGTAAGCGAATAACATCCTGGTTTTCAGAAGGTAGTACCACCCATTGCCTGCTGCGACAGGTGACTATGGAACCAGGAGAGGGGCTTAAAGTTCCTGTCATTTTGTCTTTATACTGGAGAATAGCCAGTAGAGTTTAGGTAGTAAGGATAGATTCCTGGCTACTGCTTCTTGAGTATTAAACATAAAAATTGCTTGAACTGATCTCACCTTTTTAAGGTTAGATTAAGTACTATTGCCTCAGTATAAACTCGGTAATTGGGTAAAAACTTTATATAAATTTAAATGGTCAGCTTTGGAAATATGCGCTGATTGAGTTGCGCGATCGCTCAAACATATCGAACCTGCTGATGTTGGCTATTGGATTGATACTGGTTGCCTTGGCGTTAAACCTTGTGCCAATATTTCGTTGTCTGAGCAAGTTGTTAGAAAAGCCAGTGTTGAGGGAAAACTTAAAATAAGGGACTAGGTTTAAAGCATTGATTGGTTTGTGACTAATTTTTAAAAGTAAAAATAATATATGAACATTACAACTATCCTCGACCAAATTGACATGGGCAGTATTGCCTTACCAGAGTTCCAACGGGGTTACGTATGGAATCGTGACCAAGTGCGTGGATTGATGAATTCGCTATATCGCAGACATCCTGTTGGTAGTTTATTAGTGTGGGAAACTAAAACCGAACAAGCAATTGACCATGCTCGTGGCGATGGTAAGCTTTCCACAGGCACAGTTAAACTGCTGTTAGATGGGCAGCAGCGCATCACCTCCTTTTATGGAATAGTGCGGGGTAGACCGCCTCAGTTTTTTGATGGGAATGTGCAAGCTTTCACTAGTTTGTATTTCAACTTGGAAGATGAAATATTTGAATTTTACGCTCCCGTCAAAATGAAGGATAACCCTTTATGGGTAAATGTGACTGAATTGATGCAGCAAGGAGTAGGAGTTTTCATTGGGCATTTGCTCAAAATTCCAGAGCTTAGTCTGAATTTGACTACTTACATTAATGCTTTAAATAAACTAGAAGGCATTAAAAATATCAATTTGCATATTGAAGAAGTCAGTGGTGAAGATAAAACAGTTGATGTTGTTGTTGAAATATTTAACACTGTCAATAGCGGAGGAACCAAACTATCAAAAGGTGATTTGGCACTAGCAAAAGTTTGCGCTCAATGGCCGGATGCCCGTAGTGAACTCAAAGCACGTCTGGCAAAATGGAATAAAGCAGGTTTTGACTTTCGTTTGGAGTGGTTGCTGAGGTGTATAAACGCAGTTATTACCGGAGAAGCAATGTTTTCCGCACTCAAAGATGTTAAGACTGCGACGTTTCAAGACGGGCTATACAAGGCAGAAAAAGCTATTGATACCCTGCTCAACCTCATTTCTGGGCGTTTGGGACTCGACCACAATCGGGTACTCGGTGGTATTTACGCCTTTCCTGTCATGGTGCGTTACCTTGTTGCGCGTGGTGGACATCTTAGAGATCACACAGAGCGCGACAAGTTACTGTACTGGTATGTACATACTTTATTATGGGGACGGTACGCAGGCTCAACTGAGAGCGTTCTAGCCCAAGATTTACACGTATTGGAATCTGAAGATAATCCGCTAGACCAACGGGAGCAATGCGATTTTGTGGTGCGATTCGTTGCTTAGAGAATCACGGTGTAAGTCCGTACATATCTAATCCAGTGAAACTTAACGCAAGTTAAGCACTGAACTCTCAGACAGATGAAGGTGCAAGCCCTTCCAGTAAGATTCATACTTGACTCCCTATCTGCCTACACCGACTAAACTCAATTCTTAGAGAGTGAAGCTAGGAACAGGGCGCAATCAGACAGCCGTTATGGGCTGACACTGGCGCTAATGGGGTGTCCTCACGGTAAAACAGAGCCTAGAAAAGTAACCTATCGCTACGCAAGGCATAACACAAAAAACCTTGACTTCATCAAAGCTAAAACCCGCAGCATCTCACAAAATTAGCTGCAAGAATCTAGGGTTTTTGATGGTTAAATTGGCTATACCTAAAAGGACTAAATAATCTTCTGAGGGAACGAATAAAAACGATTTGAAAGTCACGAGTACGTCGATTCTCGTGTAAGTAAGATGAGATACCGAATTCTTTCAAGTCGGGTAGGATGCAGAGTAATTTTTGCAAGGTATTCAGAAAACACTTAATGGAGCAGAGTATGATTAGGCACGTAGAAGACTACAGTGAATCTTGGAAACAATTATCCTGGAAGAAATTTCGTAGAGACTTGTTTCGCCTTCAAAATCGAGTGTTCAAAGCGGTTCGAGCAGGAAACAAGCGAAAAGCTAGATTTTTGCAAAAGCTAATTCTGAAATCTTCTTCGGCTAGATTTTTGGCAATTCGTCAAGTAACTCAGCTAAACGCTGGTAAGAAAACAGCAGGTATTGATAATAAAAAGTCTCTCGATTTTTCACAGCGTTTCGAGTTAGAAACACAACTGAAGAATAACGGGGAAAACTGGAAACATTCAAAACTACGGTCAATCCCTATTCCAAAAAAAGACGGTTCGACCAGAATGCTTAAAATCCCAACTATCGCGGATCGATGCTGGCAATGCCTAGCAAAGTACGCCTTAGAACCAGCACACGAAGCAACATTCCACGCTAAGAGCTACGGTTTTAGAACAGGACGTTCAGCACACGATGCCCAACAAAACCTATTTTTAAACCTAAGCTCAGTAGCAAATGGAAAAGATAAAAGAGTTATCGAACTCGATATCGAAAGTTGTTTCGATAGGATTTCACACAGTACCATTATGGATAATTTAATCGCCCCTAAAGGCATTAAAATCGGGATTTTCAGATGCTTAAAAGCAGGGACAAATCCAGAATTTCCAGAACAAGGAACGCCACAAGGCGGGTGTATAAGTCCACTTTTAGCTAACATCGCTCTTAACGGAATTGAAAGTATTCATAAATACCACAGAAGTGGTCACAGAATCACCAACAAAACCCCAGAATCAAGCATTGCATACCCATCAGCCCGTTATGCGGATGACATGGTAATAGTGCTAAAACCTCAAGATGATGCAAAAGAGATACTTGGAAGAATTGACGAATTCCTAGCAGCAAGAGGAATGAAGGTAAGCGCTAAGAAAACTAAGATAACCGCCGCGACAGATGGTTTTGACTTCCTTGGCTGGCACTTCAAAGTACTAAGCAACGGGAAATTTAACTGTACGCCCTCAGTGGATAACTTCAAAAAATTCCGTCAGAAGGTAAAAGCCATCGTCAACTGTTCTAACTATGGTTCTAAGGTAAAAGCTGAAAAGCTGGCTCCAATAATTAGAGGGTGGAGGAATTACCATAAATTCTGTGATATGTCAGGAGCAAGGTTCTCGCTTTGGTTCCTAAATCACAGAGCATACACGGTATTCAATAAAGAAACCAAGAACACTAAATACACAAGCGAAAATCTGGTTAAAAAAGCGTTCCCAACGGTTCATACCTCCCAAAATTCCTACGTCATGGTTAAAGGAAATAAATCACCCTTTGATGGCGATATAACATACTGGAGCGAACGCAACAGTAAATTATATGACGGAGCAACCTCTAAAGTCCTAAAAAGACAAAACCATTCATGTGGTCAGTGTGGAACAAAATTTACAAGTGATGAACGAGTACATTTACACCACATCGACGGGAACCATAATAACTGGAAGGATAAAAACCTTCAAGCTATCCATGAATCCTGTCACGATTATCTACACATGGGCAAAAGGACAACAAATTGAAAATAGAAAGATGTGAGACACGCTTAGTAAAAAGCGATATCTATAAGTGTAGACATACAACTAATTTCAGGATGAAATCCCCAAGAATATCGGGAGCCAGATGTAGCGAAAGTTACACGTCTGGATCTAACTGAGAGGTGCGAGGCATAATAGCCTCCATCGACTCAAACAGATATAAAAAATAGGTAATATAAATTACCTATATTCTTAGCAATCGCTACTTAGAAAAGGCAAAAACAGGGAACTTCGACCTCAGTTTATTGGGAATAAGCCCTGGTAATTGAGAGATAAAATCCGATCTCACATTTTCGCATTGCTCCCAGACCAACTTATCGCCAACCTACGGCAAAATCGCGGAGACTTAGAAATTAAGGCTATTGACTTTCAAGGTTGGGGTATGGGAGCAAGGTTTTACCCATTAGTTTATATGCTCACTCGCGTGCATCAAGCACAAGACTGGGATAGTGGCATCGAACTATCCAAACATCTTCTCGGTAAACATAACTATTTGCAAGTCCATCATATTTTTCCGAAATCGCTACTTTCCAAAGCTGGATATCCTAAATCTGAAGTTAACGCAATCGCTAATCTGACATTTCTAACCCAAGAAACCAACCTCAAAGTTTCAAACCGACACCCTTCGGAGTATTTCGAGGCATTCGAGCAAACCCAACCGGGTGCGATCGCAACGCACTGGATACCAATGGAACGCAGTTTGTGGCAAATTGAAAACTACCGTGATTTCTTAACCGCACGCCGTGACAGATTAGCTCAAGCTGCCAATAAATTTTTGAATAGCTTACTCGCTGGGGATATTCCAGAAGCAAAAGTGACAGATTCTATTTTAGAAGAAGAAGCCATTCGCTCTACAGTGGTTGTACCAATGGCTGAGGAACGAGTTCTGGAAGAATGTAATGTATGGGTGCAGGAGCAGGGATTACCGATTGGTGAATGGATGTACGAAATTGCTGATTCGACAGGAACAGTGAGTACAGTACTTGATTTAGCATGGCCCAATGGTTTGCAATCCGGGAAAAGTCAACCAGTTGCCCTGATAATTGATGCAGATCAAGAAATACAAGAGGCTGCAAATCGTCTTGGTTATCTCTATTTTACCGACATAGACAGATTCAAAAGCTATGTTATCCAAGAGGTTTTAGCTGTTGATTTTCCGACAGTAGACGATTACAAGCAAGCCTTTATAGCTATCAGCAGCCAACTGACGGATAGCCATAAACGTATGCTTAAAGCTCACTATCATGCACCTGGACAAATTATCACTGCAACTGAGTTAGCAAAGGCGGCTGGATATGAGCATTTTGGCGGTGCAAATCTCCAATACGCCAGAATTGCAGAACTGGTTGCAAATTACTTAAACTATTCGCCACGTCAACACGACGATAGTGGTAAACCATTCTGGTCACTAATGTTAGCTTCTGGGTACTGGAAAACATTGGAAGATGCTGAAATTACTAGTCAACGAGAATGGCACTGGCAATTACGGGAGCAGGTTAGTCAAGCTTTAGAAGATTTAGATTGGGTATAAGCTAGGTATAAATCTTTCTAATTTAGTTATTCTCTGGAACATAAATCTATATGGCTATTCTCTTCCAACTTATCGGTAGATTAATCAAGTGGACTGCGATCGCTATTATCTACCTCACCCCCGTTCTAGGTGTTTGGTTAGCATCTTCCCTAGCTGCATACAATAACCGTTCTACTTCTTTAGCCGTACTAGCAGGGGTGCTTCTCTTTCCCATCTTACCTATGCTTTGAGAACTAAGGGTACAAAGCAAGGGCAGTCGGAGCAAAGAGCGCATTTTGACTTGGGGCGATCGCTTGACGCTTAGAACCCTTGTAATCAACTTTGTGGCGATCGCTGCCTTATTAGCATGGCAACCACGTTTGAGCTTTGTAGCTCTCTCAACGCGAGGTGACTGGATGCTGGGTGATTTACAAGGACAACCTGCACAGTTAATTCGACAGAATTTATTCAAGCTGGCAAATGGTTTGGAAGGAATGTATCTCAGCTTCAATAAAAATCCTTTTGAACGTTACGACGACGGCAGTAGTAAAGTCCAACCACAACCCCAAACCGACCGAGATCCTTTTGAGAATTTAAAACAGCAAGATACTGCCAAACCACAGCCTGCTAATAATACCAATGGTTGGGCGTGGCAAGGTATGGGAATACATCCCGCAGTTGCTAATATGCCCAGCAGTGTAGCAGGGCAAACGCATCATGTCAATAAAAGGGTTTTATTCTCAATAGGCTGAAAAATAGTCGCATTAATCCCTACTTATTGACACAAGTTTAGCGATTGCTTTGAGTCTTGGAAACTAAACCAAACCAGAAATGCTGATTTTGTCGTTAGTTCTTAACCTTGGTTGCGATCAAGAGTAATTTAGATGCGTTTGCCCTGCTCTTTTTAGCTATATCAAAGCTGATGGTGTAATTAAATAGTGGGCTTGAGAATTGGTAAGTAGGTCTACTGCCATAGTTTCCTAGCGATAAACTTTGAATAAAATCATCGAGTATAGGGTCAATTTGAATATAGCTATCAACTCCTTTAGATAGCCACTTTTTTTGCCACTGGAATAATCATCAGTTGGTTATCGGCAGCAGCGACTAGCTTGAGTAGTTTATCTTTTGCTTCATCACCCAATGCTTGTGCTGGCACTTCACCTTGTTTCACTTTCGGGGCATCAATTCCACAAAGCTCAACTGACATTTGGCTGCCATCGGTTTGCCCGACTGTGATGCTGTCCCCATCTACTACTTCTGTAGCTGTCCATTCTTCAGTAAGGGCGATGGATGGGGCTCTTGGGTACTTAGCGTGCTAAATTAATAGGATAATGCCAAGAAAGTAAAG
>JAHCSU010000132.1 GCA_023522315.1 Nostoc sp. CCCryo 231-06 | reverse complement strand
TTGTTCAACCCAACCTACAAATATTTGATTTTTTCAGAGTAATAAAAGAGCGTTAATGGTACTTACTATCTTTTCGTAATGTATTTTTAACTTTTGTGAGCTTGGGGTGATGATTGTCTTAAAACCAAGCAATGATTTTTTTGAATCCCTTCCTGACGTGTATTTACCCGCCGGAAATTGCCGAACATTGAAGCCAAGAAAATTAAATCCCGGTTCGTTATCCTCATACTTATCAAGCGTGTGAGTTAGGCGTGTTTTGCTTGGTTTAAGTTCAAGTCCCATGCCTTCTGACCATTCAGCAATCGTTTGCTGGCATCTTTGGACAACGGTTATGTCATTATGGAGAATCACAAAGTCATCGGCATAACGGATTAATTGTACACAATCTCGCTTGTCTCTTCTCGGAAGTTGGTACTTTCCGCATGACCTTTTAAGGTCGAGAGTTTCTACTAAGTCTTTAATCCGTTCTTCCATCCCGTGAAGGGCTATATTAGCCAGAAGCGGAGAAATAACCCCGCCCTGTGGCGTTCCCTCAGATGTCTCTTGGAACTGCTTGTTATTTTCCTCTACAGTCGATTCATGTGTTGCAAAGATTTTTGGATATGATATGCCCTCAAGTCAGGTACATAGCAAGCGATCGTTAAACATGAAAGAAAGCACTTCCCTTGCTTTCTTCGGAGTCGAATAATCTCCGTGGAGTTACACCGAGGACATTCACACTAAAATCATGACATTTCGGATTATTAAAGCCACAGTACCCTTGTGGGTACTATTGGGAAGCAAAAAAATCGAGGCGGTTTGGAGTCATGAATGCGATGAAGAGTTAGTTGCTTGGGAGTGCTAAAGCGATCGCCTGCAATCATCCAGACTATTTTTTTTGCCTACAGTTGTGATACAACAAATCATTGCTAGTTCAGTTAAGCTGGCAACAGCAGTTTCATCCTCAAAACAATGACAGCAAGTAGTCCCACAATTTTAGCCCTAGACTTTGATGGAGTCATATGCGACGGACTAATTGAATATTTTGAGGTAGCATGGCGTACCTACTGTGAAATTTGGTCTTTTGCTAACGACACACCACCAGATGATTTAGCTTTAAGATTCTATCGCTTACGACCTGTAATTGAAACAGGTTGGGAAATGCCCGTTTTAATCAAAGCTTTGGTAGATGGAATTCTTGATGAGAAAATTCTTCATGAATGGGCAAGCATTGCCCCAAAACTTTTGTTAGATGACAAGCTGCAAGCAAGAGAAATTGGCGCGAAACTAGATAAGCAACGAGATGAATGGATTACCACAGATTTAGATGGTTGGCTAAGTCTGCATAGATTTTATCCAGGTGTAATAGAAAAAATCAAATTAACTCTTGACAGTGGAGTTAATCTATACATTGTGACAACTAAAGAAGGGCGTTTTGTCCAACAATTGTTACAACAAGAAGGAGTGAATTTACCAGCAGAATCAATTATTGGCAAAGAAGTCAAGCGTCCTAAATATGAAATCCTGCGAAATTTAAAGCAGGAAGTAGAAAATAAGGCAGTTAGTCTCTGGTTTGTAGAAGATAGACTCAAGACTTTGCAGTTAGTCCAACAGCAAGCAGACCTTGAAGATGTGAAACTCTTCCTCGCAGACTGGGGTTATAATACTCAAGCAGAACGTGAAGCGTCCCAAAATGATCCGCGAATTCATCTGTTATCACTGTCTCACTTTTCCAAAGATTTCTCTGCTTGGTTTTAAATATATAAAATACGTTGCAATAATCTCTTGATACCTTTATCCTAAAAGGGCTTGTCATTGTCCAGGTTTCTGTAATAGTCAAATTGTTGCGTTTACCGATATCCCGCCAGGAACTTAAGTTCCTGGCTCATAACCCAAGTCTACTCAAGTGGACTGAAATCATTTATTTAGTCGTCTGAAGAGAATTTTAGTTATTAGCTTCGGAATTTATTCCAACGCGAAATGGTAACGAAGTGGGATACATAGCAAAGATTAGAAACCAAAAGCTTATGTTTTTCGATTTAGGTAAAATAATAACTCATAACTATTCACTCCTCACTTAGCACTTACTTTTATGCTTGACCTTACAAAACTGGCGCGACAAATGCAGGGTTTAAGTCAGCATCTTACTTTAGAAGCTGTTACCAGTCGTCAGCGTTTAGAATTGGCGCAACAACATCTCAAAAATGCTTACGAATCTCAACAAGATTTAATTGATCGCCAGGAAAAATGGCGCGATCGCATTCTGTTTGCTAATGCTACCCCAATTGAGCCGCTAGAAACCTGCATCGATATCCCAGTCCCCCCCAAGGTACATACTGTCATCGCTACCGATGGTTCCCAAATTGCCCCCAACCATCACGAAATTGCTTATTGTTATCTTTTGAATATCGGCAGAGTAGTTTTACACTACGGGCAAAATCGCCATCCGTTACTTGATAGTTTGCCAGAGGTATTTTATCGCCCCGAAGATTTATACATGTCTCGGCAGTGGGGAATTAGAACTGAGGAATGGATGAGTTTCCGCCGCACTGCTTCAGAAACAACGGTATTGGCAGAACTTGCATGTGCAGCTAAAGGGGAAGCACCAGCATTGGCGATGGTAGATGGTTCCCTAGTTTACTGGTTCTTAGAACAATTGCCGATAGATGCACGCGATCGCATTTTACCCCCAATCCTCGAAGCTTGGCAGCAGATGCGTGATGCTCAAATTCCCCTAATGGGCTATCTTAGCGCCTCTCGCAGCATCGAAACAATGAACTTTTTACGATTGTTAGCTTGCCCTCATCCAGTGCCAGATTGTAAAACCTATTGCCCAAATCAGCTAGAAAAAGTAGCTTGTAAAATTTTTGAACAGTTGCGAGATACTTCTGTTTGGGCAACCCGACTCAAACCCGGACAACGCAGTACCCTATGGCGCAGTAATTCCCCCATTCTCGAACTCTACGGAGACCAAACAATTTACTTTTGCTACGTCCACGTTGGCACCGAAATCGCCCGAATCGAAGTTCCGGCATGGGTAGCGGAGAATGCAACCATGTTAGACCAAGCATTGGGGCTAATGCTAGCACAAGTCCAAAAAGGATATGGCTACCCAGTAGCGATCGCCGAAGCCCATAATCAAGCAGTAGTCAAAGGTGGCGATAGAGCGCGTTTCTTTACCCTCCTCGAACAACAAATGATTAAAGCTGGTTTGAAAAATGTGGGAACTTCCTACAAAGAAGCCAGAAAGCGCGGCAGTATTGCTTAGGAACTTCCAGAATAATCTATTTAACATCTTTTCTCACTTTCTATAGATTTACTGTGTATTGCCAGCTTTGATGGTTATTTTCAGTATTTAAACCCAAAATGGACAAAAACGCTAGGTTGGTCAATTCAGGAACTCATTGCTAAACCATTTATTGAATTTATTCACCCTGAAGACCGTGAATCCACTATTATCGCGTCCCAAAAAATCATACAATCTGTAGATGCAATCAGCTTTGAAAACCGCTATCTTTGTCGGGATGGTTCTTACAAATGGTTGTCATGGAATGCGACTGGCTTCAGTGAAGAAAACTTGATTTATGCAGTAGCTCGTGACATTACCCTTAATAAACAGAATGAGATAGAGTTACAAAACTCTATCCGAGAGCTAGAAGCTTTTAAATATGCTTTAAACGCCCATTCACTTGTAGCTATTACTGATCAAACCGGAAGAATAACCTATGTAAATAACCAATTTTGTGAAATTTCTAAATATTCTAGAGAAGAACTTCTAGGACAAGATCATCGGATTATTAATTCTGGTCATCATACAAAGGAATTTTTTGCAAACTTATGGAAAACTATTGCCCACGGAAAAATATGGAAAGGAGAAATTAAAAATAAAACTAAGGATGGCAGTTTTTATTGGGTGGACACTTTGATTGCTCCAATGTTGAACCTAGATGGAAAACCCTATCAATATGTATCAATTCGTACAGATATCACACAGCGCAAGCTCTCAGAGTTAGCTTTATTGGACCGATCGCGCTTGTCACTTTTGAGCGCAGAAGTCAGTTTAGCCTTATCTCAAAGTGGTACACTTCCAGAAATTTTGCAAAACTGTACCAATCCTATTTCGCAATACCTTGATATCGACTTTGCTTGTATCTGGACATTTGAAGGACAAACAAACCAGCTACAATTGCAGGCTGGTGTTCATTGCACAGATGTTACTTGTAGTGCTTTGAACGATAGCCAAGATTTCCCAAATCACATGGTTTTAGCGAATAACATTATTAGCTTAATTGCTCAAAACCATCAATCTATTTTTAACGAAGAGCTATCAATTAATAATTCCGAAAAATTTCTCGATTCTACATTCTCAATTTTGAGATTTTCTGCTTATCCCTTAATAGTAGAGCAGCAATTAATTGGTATAATGGCTTTAGTTAGCAAGCAATTATTTACTGAACCAACTCATAACCTATTAAATTGGATTGCTAATAATATCGCTGTGGCTATTGACCGAATCTTGGCGCGAGAAGAACTCCTCAGCCGTAGGGAAGCCTTATTACTGCGTCTAGCTAGTCAAATTCGCAGTTCTCTTGATCTAAATATGATCTTACAAACTGCGGTCAATGAAATTCGCAGCTTATTACAAATTGATCGTTGCTACTTTATTTGTTACTTACCGCACTCATCCCAACCAAGCCTAACTATTACCTATGAAGCGCGAAACCCTAACTTACCAACCATATTAGGCAGTATTCCGCTTCAAAAAAGCACTTTCTTAACAAAAATACTTATCTCACAAGAGTTAATTTGCATAGACGATATTAAGAGTAATTCAAATCTTGATGATGATTTGCAAGAATTTTTAACTGAATTTGGCATCACATCTCAATTACTGCTACCAGTTAAGAGTAATTCCGGTGAGATTGGGGCATTTATGTGCAGTCATTGCAGTGGCGATCGGATTTGGACTAACAGTGAAATTAGCCTGCTACAAGCAGTTTGCGATCAACTAGCGATCGCCATCGATCATGCACAACTTTATACCCAAAGTCGCTCTGCTACTTTAGCCGCTCAAACTCAAGCTGAAAAAATCACCGAAACCTTGCATAAGTTACAGCAAACTCAATCTCAACTTATCCAGAATGAAAAAATGTCTAGCTTAGGACAATTAGTAGCCGGAGTTGCTCATGAAATCAATAATCCAGTTAACTTTATTCATGGCAACTTAACCTATGCTAGGGAATACTTTCAAGAGATGTTAAGTTTATTGAACCTTTATCAGCAACACTATCCCAACCCACAGCCAGAAATTCAAGATTTTGCTGAGAAGATTGATTTAGAATTTATTACCAATGATCTTTATAAACTCCTATCTTCAATGAATATAAGTACTAATCGTATCCGTGAAATTGTTTTAGGATTGCGGAATTTTTCTCGTCACGATGAAGCAGATAAAAAACTAGTTGATATTCATGAAGGAATTGAAAATACACTATTAATTTTGCATCATTGTTGGAAAAATAATGGCATTGGGTTAGATATATCTATTGTTAAAGAATATGGCAATTTGCCCTTAGTTGATTGCTATCCTGGGCAGCTTAATCAAGTATTTATGAATATTTTGACTAATGCAATTGATGCTTTAGAAGAATCAATGGTCAATTTAAAAATAATTGATAAACCGCAAATTACAATTCGTACTGAAATTTTAGAGAATAAATTTGTTCTAATCTGCATTGCTGATAACGGATTAGGAATGAACGAAGACATTAGAAAACGCTTATTTGATCCCTTTTTCACAACAAAACCTGTGGGTAAGGGAACAGGGTTAGGACTGTCAATTATAGCAGTCGCCAATACGGTTAGGACGCTGTACGAAGAACATTTTCCATAGCA
>JAHCSU010000131.1 GCA_023522315.1 Nostoc sp. CCCryo 231-06 | reverse complement strand
TCTAATCGACTAGCAGCACGCACATCAAGTTGATACCTTTGTCCTTCAGGAGCCGGTTCTTGTCCAATTCTCCCTGCACCAACTTGCAAATTTTGTTCTGATAAAGCATTCGCTACATCCTTGGTTGTTAGCCCCCGACTAGCAAGGCGACTCGGATCTAGCCACAGGCGCATTGCATAGCGACGTTCACCAAAAATTTGAGCGTTGCTCACCCCTTTGACTCTTTTTAAAGCATCTGCTATGTAAAGGTCGGCATAGTTGCTTAAGAATATATTGTCGTACTGATTCTTTTCAGCGAATAAACCAATTGCTAAGAGAATGTTACTAGATTCTTTCGATACCCGCACTCCCGTGCGCTGCACAGTTTCTGGTAGTTGCGGTTGGGCAACAGAAACCCGATTTTGCACATCCACAGCCGCAATATCTTTATCGCGCGATGAATCAAAGGTGGCTGTAATGGTACTCGTACCATCGTTACTGCTGCTGGAAGTGAGATATCTTAGCCCTTCAATCCCGTTGATTTGCCTTTCTAAGATATTTGTCACTCCGCTTTCTACGACTTCTGCACTAGCTCCGCTATAGTTGGAAGTTACACTGATTTGGGTGGGACTAATTTCTGGGAATCTTGCGATCGGTAGTGTGGGAATGCTGATTAATCCTATTAAAAGGATGATGATCGCACAGACCGATGCAAAGATTGGCCGCTTAATAAAGAAGTCAACAAACATAGTTTAAAAAATTGTGTATTGGGCATTGGGCATGGGGCATGGGGCATTGGGCATGGGGCATTGGGCATAGTTATTCTCCTTGTCTCCCTCATCTCCGGTCTTCAGCCAATTCATTAATTCGTAGCGAATTCTCTGCGTGCCTCTGCGCTTACTTCTGCGCCCTTACCCTGCGGGAAGGCGTAGGCGTACCCCTCCGGGGAAGCAAGCTAGGCGTAGCGTCTCGTAGAGAAGCGCCTATGCGTTTAAAATTTAACCCTCAATTCGCCACGATTTTACGCAAAGCTGTACTAAGGCTTCTGACTACCCACTTCTTGCGGTGCAGGAGTGATAGGAGCGCCATTAGTTAGGTTGAGAATACCGGAAACAACAATTTTGTCCCCAGCTTTTAGTCCTTGGATAACTTGATAATTATTCCCCTCAATAACTCCCAATTTCACAGGTTTTTGTTGAGCTACTAGGTTAGGCGCTCCAGGTTTAGACTTTTCTGTTGGCGCTTGAGCCACAAACACAAAAGTCTCTCCACCCAGGCGAGATATTGCTGTAACTGGAATTAAGATTCCCGGACGTTCATTCCAAATCACTTTG
>JAHCSU010000130.1 GCA_023522315.1 Nostoc sp. CCCryo 231-06 | reverse complement strand
GAAGTCGCCAACGCCTTTGGATTGTACGATATGCACGGGCTAGTTTGGGAATGGTGCGCTGATTCGTGGCACAACAATTACAGCGACGCACCCTCAGATGGAACAGCTTGGGAAATTGGCGGTGATATTAATCGTCGAGTCCTACGCGGTGGTTCTTGGAGTTTCAACGCAGAACTATGCCGCAGCGCTAGCCGTAGCTGGAATGAGTCAGACGGGGGACTGAGGGTTTGTGGCTTTAGAGTAGTATTTTCCGTAGAGGAGATTATTTAGCAATTTAATTCAAAGCCTGTAGAAATTATGAAAGACAGAATTGAGAAAGGTGACATAGTACTTATAAATAAAAGTGGAAAATATCATAATCAAGTGGGTGAAGTAAGTGAGATTGATTACAATATTTTCTTCGTAAAAATAGTGATAGTAAAGTTAGGCAATCAAGAAGAAACCTTTGAAGAGAAAGATTTACAATTACAAACTAAAAAGCCGAGCCTGAAAGAAGTTATTGCAGCAGTAGACAAAATTCTAGAATTAGTTGAGCATATTCCCCACTTACCAACAAAAGAGAAACTAGAATTACCCAACCGTCTAAAATATCTTAAATTAGATATTCCTAAACTTGATAGACAGGTGATTCTACAAAACTTCCACAGCATAGATAAAATACTTGCAGCAACCAGAGAAGCAGACTCATCAGCAAGCTTTTGGCAAGAAATAGAGCCTAATTTGGAGAAAATAAGCTGGTGGATTAGAACAAGCCTGTGAAAGAAAAAAGAAGTCCGCGAGGATAAATCAAACTATGTTTTTTGCAAGTTTAAAGAGACATATAGCGGTTCTCAGTTGAGTGAGGTACAAGAACCCCACCCCCAACCCCCTCCC
>JAHCSU010000013.1 GCA_023522315.1 Nostoc sp. CCCryo 231-06 | reverse complement strand
CGGAGGAAAGGTAGTTGAGATGTCAACTTACCCTCGTAAATTGGCGAAGGTATTGTAAACAAGACTAATTTTGGCAGTTTTGCACAATATCACGTTCAAATGAATTAATTTCATCTTCTTTAGAAAATATCTATCTTTCGACATACTTTTTTAAAAAAATATTGTTATACAGTACACTTCGCATGGTGGATTGACTTAAATATATTTACATATGTTATGATTTCTATGGTCTAATGTTATGATTTGTGTTGTAATTTTAATTTACCATTTGCTAAATTAAGCTATAATAGTGTAATTTAGAAGTTTAAAGATCAATTCAAGCAAACTTAGAAATTTTTAAGAGACAACCGTTACTTAAATAAAGTTAAAGTTTTGTTAATAATGAGTCAGATATTTTTAACTTCTGAATTTTTAGGAGTTACCGAAGTAGGTATGTTGAATACTAAGCATTAACTTGATTGAATGAAAAAAGAATTCTACTGCGATTCTAAGTAGAGTGTAATGAGTCATATTCGTTTTTAACCATTTTATGGTTTAAGACTAAAACTAAAAAACAGCTAGCTGAGAATTAATCATGCCTGTAATCTCAAATGTCAGCCTGAAGATAGATAATATGATTAGTTTCTAAGATAGGACTTTTGCAAAGTTTAATGGTTGGAAAGTTGCTAAAGACAAACATAGTGGAGTTAATAAAAATTCAGATAAACTTCCTAAAAGTCCACTGTTATTCTGAAGCAAATAGAATATAGCGAGTTTAGTGATATAGGGTTTGATACTAATGGTAAAAAACAGCGAACTAACGATTAATCAGGGTTCTAATCTCAAATTTAAGCTTGGAGATCAACGATACAATAAGTTTTCTAGGCTAGAATTTTTGCGGAATCGTACAGTTGGAAAGCCACTAAAATTAAACTATAGTGGAATAAATCTCAATTAAGATAAATTTTCGTCTCACTAAAGTCAATAATCTCGAAAGAAAGAATGCAAGTATTATGGCGAAATCTTGCTAAAGGGGCTATTTGACTAGTTTAGAAACTATCTTAAATTAGAGACTAGCCCACCTACAGAATTTACTCCAATGAATGGTGTTATTTAATAACATTGCCAGTCAGAAATATAAGTAAGCTTTTTTATTGAAAGCTCATTTAATGATGTCTTTAATCTCAAACGATAAAGAGCATTATCTCCTGCTGGCATAGATTAGGGTAAATCGGAATTATTACCGAAATCTCACAATTTTTTAATTGGAACAAGGTCAACACACATGAATAAAGTTCAAGCATCATTTGAAGCTACAGAATCTGCGTTTCACGTCCAAGGTTACGAAAAAATCGATTTTAGTCTTGTCTATGTGAACGGTACGTTTGATATTAAAAACAGAGAAATAGCAGATAGCTATGCAAAATTTGGTCGCTGTCTAACTGTAATTGATGCCAATGTCCATGAACTTTATGGCGATCAGATCAAGTCATATTTTAAACACTATGACATTGAACTGACAGTATTTCCGATCATCATTACAGAGCCAGCTAAAACCCTGGCAACTTTTGAAAAAATTATTGACGCTTTTTCCGACTTTGGTTTAGTTCGTAAAGAACCAGTCTTAGTCGTCGGTGGTGGTCTAATTACTGATGTGGCTGGGTTTGCTTGTGCTTCTTACCGTCGCAAGAGCAACTATATCCGCATTCCTACCACGTTGATTGGTTTGATTGATGCAGGTGTAGCGATTAAGGTAGCAGTTAATCATCGCAAGTTGAAAAATCGCTTGGGGGCATATCATGCACCTTTGAAAGTGATCCTAGATTTCTCATTTTTGAAAACCTTGCCAACGGCTCAAGTTCGTAATGGGATGGCAGAGTTGGTGAAAATTGCTGTAGTATCTAACTCTGAAGTCTTTGAACTGCTATACGAATATGGTGAAGAACTTCTTTCCACTCACTTTGGACATGTGAATGCGACACCGGAAATTAAAGAGATTGCCCACAAAGTCAACTACGAGGCAATCAAAACCATGTTGGAGTTAGAGACTCCTAACTTGCATGAACTAGACCTTGATCGCGTCATTGCCTACGGTCATACTTGGAGTCCGACTCTAGAATTAGCACCTCAGATACCCCTATATCATGGTCATGCAGTCAATATAGATATGGCTTTGTCTGCAACCATTGCAGCACAACGGGGCTATATTCCAACAGAAGAGCGCGATCGCATCCTAGACTTGATGAGTCGTATCGGTTTATCACTCGACCATCCTCTTTTAGATGGAGATTTGCTCTGGGATGCTACCCAGTCTATAAGCTTGACGCGAGATGGCAAACTACGTGCAGCGATGCCTTGTCCGATTGGTGAGTGCTTCTTTGCCAACGATCTGACTCGTGAAGAACTTGATGCTGCTCTAGCTGAACACAAACGTCTTTGTGCTAAATACCCTCGTGGCGGCAAAGGTGTTGACGCATACATTGAAAATCAAGAAGCCAAGCTAGTAGGGGTGTGAAAATATGACGAGTGTTTTAGGACGAGAAACAGCTAGACCGATAACGCCACACAGTATCTTAGTAGCGCAGCTACAGCAAACTCTCAAATTGGCAGAAGAGAATAACATTCCCGTAGAGATATTAGATTCTTTACGGCAGGGTGTTCAATTAGCGGCGGGTTTAGATCCCTACTTGGATGATTACACCACGCCCGAATCGAGTGCATTGACGACATTAGCGCAGAAAACAAGCATTGAAGACTGGAGCAAACGCTTCAGCGATGGGGAAACAGTGCGTCAACTAGAGCAGGAAATGCTCTCAGGACATCTTGAAGGACAGACATTGAAAATGTTTGTTCATATCACCAAGGCAAAGCGCATTTTAGAAGTAGGAATGTTCACGGGGTATTCTGCCTTAGCAATGGCAGAAGCATTACCAAGTGATGGGCAACTTATAGGTTGCGAAGTAGATCCCTATGTTGCTGAATTTGCTGTTCGTTGCTTTAGTGAGTCTCCCCACGGCGACAAAATCGTTGTGGAAGTAGCACCTGCCCTAGAGACACTCTACAAGCTGGCTGCGAGAAAAGAGGTATTTGATCTGATCTTCATTGATGCGGATAAAAAAGAGTATGTAAAGTACTTCCAGACCATTTTGGATAGTAACTTACTGACTCCCGGTGGCTTAATCTGTGTGGATAACACTTTGTTGCAGGGACAAGTTTACCTACCACCGGAACAACGCACCGCCAACGGTGAAGCGATCGCTCAGTTCAACCGTATTGTCGCCGCCGATCCTCGTGTAGAGCAAGTTCTCTTACCCATCCGAGATGGTATAACCCTGATTAGACGCGTTGTTTAATCGAGAGATGAGCAGAGAAGTCTAAGCCAAGGCTTAGACTTCAAAGGGATGAAGAAGATAAGAAGAAATAATTTTTCGCTTGCTTCCTCATCTCCCCTCAAGCTATTTTTTTGCGATCGCAGTTGTTATACAAAATACAACAGTACTTAAGAAGATGAATCATGCCAGTACTTCGTATTCTTCATTTAGTTGGATCTGCATACAATGATTTTTACTGTCAGTTGTCACGCAATTACGCCCAAAGCTGTCTGGTAGCTACGGCAAATCCATCGCTCTATGACTTTCTGATTGCATACATCACACTTGATGGGCAGTGGCGATTTCCTTCCTCTCTTAGTCCAGAAGATATTGCTGTCGCTAAACCGATGCCTCTATCAGATGCCATACAGTTTATAACAGCGCAAAACATTGACCTTATGTTGCCACAAATGTTTTGTCTCCCTGGAATGACTGACTACCGGGCACTATTCGACTTGCTTAAGATCCCTTACATAGGTAATACTCCCGATGTCATGGCAATAACGGCCCACAAAGCCAGAACTAAAGCAATTGTCGCAGCAGCAGGGGTCAAAGTGCCGAATGGAGAACTGCTCCGCCAAGGAGACGTTCCAACAATTACACCTCCAGTAGTCATCAAACCCGCAAATGCCGACAACTCTTTAGGGGTGTCCTTAGTCAAAGAGAAGAGTGAGTTTGACGCTGCCTTGAAGAAGGCATTTGAATTTGCTTCGGAGGTAATTGTAGAAACATTCATTGAAGCCGGTCGAGAAGTCAGATGCGGCGCTATTGTCAAAGATGGGGAGCTAATCGGTTTACCCCTTGAAGAGTATCAGATAGACGCGCAAACCAGACCCATCCGCAGCTATACTGACAAATTCAAAATCCCAATCGAGGGCGATTTGGCTTCAACGGCTAAAAACTATGTCCCAGGTTGGATTGTAGATATTAATGACCCGATCACTCAAAAGGTTCAGCAAGAAGTTAAGAAGTGTCATTTGGCTTTGGGCTGTCGCCATTATAGTTTATTTGACTTCCGAATCGACCCACAGGGACAACCTTGGTTCTTAGAAGCCGGGTTATTTTGTATTTTTGACCATAACGCGGTGATTGCTTGTACGGCGAACGCAGCGGGAATTCCTTTAAATGAGTTATTTATGACGGCAATCAATGAAGCATTGAGCGCGATCTAATGTCCGGCAAATCACCTTTTTAGCTTTTTTCTGACTTGGAATAGCACAAGGTCTTCACTAGCGACAAGTAATAGAACTCGAATGTAGATTATTTGAGTCAACTAAGCATATATCATGTCACAATTACAACTATGAGGGAGAAGATTTTTGCGATATTCCAAAACTTGGGTACTCTTGCATTACTAGCGATCGCATTTCCCTTTAACTGCACCGTTGTACTTGCATCGCTACTGTGGAATTTTTTCAGCCGATCGGATGCTAATCTTGTGGTTTTGAACGAGAATCCTAAAAATATCTTGATCGGTGGTGGTAGAATGACCAAAACCCTTCAACTGGCGCGATCGTTTCACGCTGCTGGGCATCGAGTCATTTTATTTGATCTTGACAAATACTGGTTTAGTGGTTATCGATTTTCTAACTCTGTGGCTGCCTTTTACACAGTTCCTGACTCGCAAGAAGACTTAGAAGGCTATACTCAAGCCGTGCGTGCGATCGCCAAAAAAGAAAACATAGATTTTTTTGTCCCGGTAGGTATTTTTGCTGCCAGCTACTTTGACTCCGAGCGCAAACCAGTGTTATCAGGGTGTTGCGAGAGTTTCCACTTCGATGCTGATACCATGAAGATGCTGGATAACAAGTTTACCTTTGCAGAAATTGCCCGCTCACTTTCGTTATCTGTCCCGAAAACCTTCTTAATTACAGATCCCGAACAAGTTCTTAAATTCGACTTTGCCAACGAAAAGCGCAAGTACATTCTCAAAAGTATTGTCTATGACTCTGTTTTACGCTTGGATTTGACTAAGCTACCAATGGAGTCTCACGAAAAAATGGCGCTTCATGTTAAAAGTAAGCCAATTAGTAAAGATAAGCCTTGGATATTGCAAGAGTTTATTCCCGGAACAGAATACTGTACTCATAGTACGGTGAGAAATGGCAAATTAACGGTACACTGCTGCTGCGAATCATCTGCTTTTCAAGTCAATTACGAAAACGTCGATCACCCAGAAATTAAAGAGTGGGTGAGTCATTTTGTCAAAGAACTACAACTGACTGGACAAATTTCTTTTGACTTCATTCATGCGGAAGATGGAACGATTTATGCGATCGAGTGCAACGCTCGCGCTCACTCGGCAATTACAATGTATTACAACCATCCAGGTTTAGCGGATGCCTATCTTAGTAAAGAGCCTCCAGCTGAACCTCTGCAACCACTGAGTAATAGTAAGCCTACTTATTGGATTTATCACGAACTTTGGCGCCTTAATGAAATTAGATCGTTAAAGCAGTTGCAAAAGTGGTTTAAAAATATTTGGCAAGGAAAGGATGCAATCTTTGAAGTAAACGACCCACTACCGTTCTTAATGGTACATCACTGGTACATTCCTTTACTATTACTCGATAGTTTGCGCTCCTTAAAAACTTGGGTGAGGATTGATTTTTGCATCGGGAAACTCATACAGTTTGGAGAAGACATAAAATATAAAACCTCTATCTCTGCAACCCCTGAGTGATAATAAGCCTATTTATTGGCTTGCTCACGAACTTTGGAGACTTAATGAATTAAATCATTAAAAAGGAAGCAAGGGCGGGATCGCATCTCCTTGTCTCTTTAACCTCTTCCTATGCACCAGCCACTGATTCCACTATCATGTCAAAATTCTAACTATGAGAAAGCATATTTTTGTAGTGTTTCAAAATTTGGGCACTCTTGTATTACTAGCGATCGCATTTCCCTTAAACTGCATCGTTGTTTTAACATCGCTACTATGGAACTTTGTTAAGCAACCATTCAGTAAGTCAATTGTTGTCAACCCCAATTCCAAAAATATCTTGATTGCTGGCGCGAGAATGACTAAAACTCTTCAGCTAGCGCGTTCATTTCATGCTGCTGGGCATCGGGTTATTATAATTGACATTGAGAAATTCTGGTCAAGTGGTAATAAATATTCCAACTCTGTTGCAGGCTTTTATACCGTTCCCGATCCAAGCAAAGACTTAGAAGGCTATGTTGAAACCCTACACGCGATCGCCAAAACAGAAAAGATCGACTTTTTTATCCCGGTAGCCATTTTTTCTGTCATTCACTACGATCGAGGCAAGCCACCATTACCAGACTGTGTAGAGTTTTTCCACTTCGATGCTGATGTCACGAAAATCCTAGATGATAAGTTTGCCTTTGCCGAAACAGCGCGATCGTTCGGTTTATCTGTCCCCAAATCCTTCAAAATTACCGATCCCGAACAAGTCCTCAACTTTGACTTTTCTCAGGAGAAGCGCAAATACATTCTTAAAAGCATCCCCTACGATCAAGTGCGTCGCTTGAATCTCACCAAGCTACCTTGCGATACCCCATCAGAAACAGCAGCATTTGTCAAGAGTCTGCCGATCAGTGAGAAAAATCCCTGGATTATGCAGGAATTTATCCCTGGAAAGGAATACTGCACTCACACTACCGCGCGAGATGGAGAGTCAAGAATGTACTGCTGCTGTGAATCATCCGCCTTTCAAGTCAACTACGAAAACGTCGAACGGCTAGAAATTATGGAATGGGCGAGTCATTTTACCAAAGAACTGGGAAAAACCGGGCAACTTTCCTTTGACTTCATCCAGGCAGAAGACGGAACTGTTTACGCGATTGAGTGTAACCCCCGGACTCACTCCGCCATTACTATGTTTTACAATCATCCTGGAGTAGCGGATGCCTATCTTGGTAAAGAGCCTCTAGCTGAATCTTTGCAGCCTCTTGCTGATAGTAAGCCAACCTATTGGCTGTACCACGAAGTTTGGCGGCTGAATGAAATTAGATCGTTTAAGCAACTGCAAACCTGGTTAAGAAACATCAAGCGGGGGAAAGAAGCAATTTTTGAGGTGAGCGATCCCTTACCCTTCCTGATGGTACATCACTGGCAGATTCCCTTACTCATTCTCGACAACTTACGAAGACTCAAAGGTTGGATAAGAATAGATTTTAATATGGGCGAGCTTATAGACTAAAACGTAATTTAGTATGCTTCACCAAGAAAATGGGTCTGAAGCCCCGTCCTTCTAGGACGGCTTTTTATTGATTAATTCATCTATAAAGTTTCTTAGTTCATTTTGCCAGTTCGGAATATCTTTTAAGGCTTCTTTCTGTCCTTCTGTCCCCTTAAAACAAATAGGAGATTTATCTAGTCGGTTGCCTGTTTCAGGTTTCCAACAATATTAATTTCTTTCTTTAAAAGGCATAGATAATTCTTTTTTATGGTGGTATACTAGCTATAGTAGTACAAAAAAAAGCATTAAAGTGAAAGCTAGATATCAATACCGATTCTACCCGTCCGATCAACAGCGCCAAAGTTTGGCTCAACTGTTTGGCTGCGTCAGAGTGGTTTGGAACGACGCTCTAGCTTTATGCAAAAATTCTGAAAAACTCCCTAGTAATGGAGACTTACAGAAGCTATTTATTACTCAGGCGAAAAAGACGGAAGAACGGAGTTGGTTATCAGATGTTTCTGTTGTGCCATTACAACAGTCAGTTGCAGATTTAGGAGTAGCTTACAAAAATTACTTTGATTCCCTGAAAGGAAACCGCAAAGGTAAAAAAGTTGGAATTCCTAGATTTAAGAAAAAGACCAACCAACAATCAGCTAGATTAACCCTTCGTGGTTTTTCAATTAATAAAGATAGTGTCTATTTAGCAAAGATAGGGGATGTGATCCCTGTATGGTCAAGACGATTGCCATCAAAACCTACTTCAGTCACAATTATAAAAGACTGTGCTGATCGTTACTTTTTAAGCTTTGTAGTTGATATCGAACCAGTGAATATTGATGCTAAAAACCAAAGCGTCGGTATTGACTTGGGAATCAAAACTTTTGCAGTAATGAGTAACGGTGAAAAGGCTGAGAGTCCGATCTATTCTAAGCTTGATAGAAAGATTCGTAAATTACAAAAGAAATTAGCACGTCAGACCAAAGACTCAAAGCACAGAGATAGAACTCGGATTAAAATCGCAAAGCTGCATAATGAAATTGCAGATACTCGCTCATACTTCTTGCAAAAATTATCCACCAAAGTTGTTACTCAGAACCAAAGTATCATTTTGGAAGATTTAAACGTGTCCGGGATGGTGAAAAATCGTAAACTTGCCAGAGCAATCAGTCTTCAAGGATGGCGGGATTTTAGGACATTATGCGAGGCTAAATCTCAGAAGTTTGGACGTGAGTTTGTTGTTATCAGTCGTTGGGAGCCGACGAGCCAAATTTGTTCTGGATGTGGCTACAAGTGGGGCAAGCTTGATTTGAAGATACGCGAGATTAAGTGTCTAAATTGCGGAATTGAACACGATCGCGATGGGAACGCCGCCAAAAATATAGAGAAAGTCGGGATAGGGCATTGCCACGACTCTAAATGCACGTCGAGACGGAGTAAAACTGCTTTGGTAGTATCTGTCGATGAAGCGTGAAGAATCCCCGTGCGTTTACGCCGGGGAGTATGTCAAATTACCTTCTGGTACAAGCCCCAACCGAAAATTCGGTGGGGCCGTTGACTAGTTATTTTTCCTGAAATGTCCAAACTCCTTCATCCCAATCTGATTCTGTTGGGGGTAACTGTAACCAATGCTGACAACGCAGCAGATGCAACATAGCAGCTTTATCATGCTTGTCTGCTGCCAAAACTTTGGCAAACTCAGCTCTGGCAAGAGAAAACTGCCGCTTGAGGTAATACTCGCGTCCTTTATGATAATGCTCAATCACTTGCAATTTTTCGCTTTCAATAGGATTAGAACGCAAACCCAGCAATTCGTATATGGCTACTGGCTCATTTCTACCCTTAACACGAATGTAATCTAGTTCCCTAGCCCAAATCTGATCTTGGCATGGCTTAAAAGTGTTATGGCTAATAATAATATCGCAACCATACTGTTTACTGACACTTTCTAATCGAGAGCCAAGATTAACGCCATCGCCAATGGCGGTAAATTCCATCCGCTTACTAGAGCCGATATTTCCACTAATTACAGTATCTGAGTTGATGCCAATGCCGATCTTGATTTTGGGCTTATTAACTGTATGGCGACGGAGATTAAATTCGTGCAGGCGAACGCGCATTTCTAAGGCTGTTTGCACTGCCATCCAAGCGTGTTCTTGCAATGGTAGGGGAGAACCAAACACAGCCATGATGGCATCACCGATGTATTTATCAAGGGTGCCTTTATGTTTAAAAACTGCCTCCACCATTGATTCAAAATATTCATTGAGCATACTTACCACTTCTTCTGCTTCCAAGGTTTCGGTTAAAGTGGTGTAGCCGCGAATATCGGAAAATAAAATGGAAACTTCTTTGCGATCGCCTCCTAGTTTAGCATCATCCAATTTCAGCAATTCTTCGGCTAATTCCTGGGTCATGTAGCGGTACATCGTACTCTTGAGCCGCTTTTCATCACTGATATCTTCCATCACCACCAGCGCCCCCCGGATTTGCTCTTGGTCACTAGCATCGGCAATTGTGTTAATCGATAAATTAATACTGTGCGGTTTTATGCTAGTACTTGTAAGTGTGCGATCGGGGTAATATTGCTGGCGGTCTTTTAAGTCAACTGCGTGTAAAGCATCCTGATACCACTTGCTAAAATCACCTTCTTTGATAGCGATCGCATCAGTAACTAATTTACCTTCTAAACGGTCTTCTGGCTCCAGTCCTAGCAAACGCTTGGCACTTTCATTAGCGGCGATAATTAATCCAGTTTTATCAGTGGAAACCACTCCATTGGAAAGACTACGCAGAATATCCCGTTGCATTTGTTCTTGTTGCTTGACTGTGGCAAACAATTGAGCATTTTGCAGCGCTACTCCCGCTTGAATATTAAAAGCTTCCATGAATTCTTCATCGTTGCGGTCAAAGCTAGCTTGGAAGCAGTCGGGAGCTTTGGGCCAATCAGCTGGATTATAAGGTGGAAAATCCCCTGATTTCTTTTTATTTACAAGCTGGGTAACGCCAATTAGTTGTTCATCGCCGTTAAACACTGGCATACAAAATAAGCTACAGGTGCGATAGCCATTTTGCTGGTCGAGTTCTTTGGCAGTATCAGAATCAGGATGATCGTACAAATCAAAGGCAATATTCAGTTTCTTGCCAGAAACCGCCACTAGACCAGCAAAGCCTTTACCTATAGGGACTCGTAACTCCTTAGTTGAACCATCATCCTGGGTGATTTTCGTCCATAATTCATGGCGATCGCGGTCTATTAACCATAGTGTACTGCGATCGGCATTCATCAGTTCTTTGGCTTCATCCATCACCCGCTTGAGCGTATCTTCTAAGTCGAGACTGCTTTGAGAGAGCGACTTGATCGCCTTCATCAGCGCCGCTACTGCTCTTTGTTTTTGAGTGGCGACATAAAAAGAGCGCGAGGATTCTAAAATCAGGCGAATCGAAGGAGCAAATTCTTGAAATAATTGTTCGTCACCACAGATAAAACCTTTGGTATCAATGCGCTCTGCAAGTGGAACATCGGGATTATTCCCACATTTTAATTTATTCAGTAATTGCACTACCGCAACTAACTGTCCATGTTCATTCAACAATGGCAAAGCCAGCATGGTGTAGGTGCGGTAGCCAGTTCTTTTTTCTTGTTCTTGGGCAAAATGCGATCGCGGATCGTTATAAAAATCGAAGGGAATATTAATAACTTGCTTGAAGGTGGCGACTTCCCCAGCAATGCCTTTATCGGCGGGGATGCGAATTTCTAAAGAGCGATCGCCCTCTCCCTCAGCCAGAATCGACCAGAGTTCTTGTTTTTCTTCATCCAATAAAAATATCGTCGTCCGGTCTGCCCCCAGTAATTCCCCGGTTTTTAAGGTAATCGAATGCAACATTTCTTGCAGAAGAGTTTCAAATCCCTGAGAATCCAGCATTGACAGGGTTTGATGGACAATCTGTAATTTTTGCTCGACATCTTGAACGACTTGTTTAAAAGTATCTTGAGTCAAAGGAGCAAGAAACGTAGAAAATTTTCCTTTTCTTGTCGCCAGAGCGCCCACAGGAGCAGAATTTGTTTGTAATTCGAGGTTTTCTTGGTTGTGAACACCAATAATCAAATCGGTGGTCTGCCCATAACTTCGTTGATACACTGACATAATAGGTTTTTTATATAGCAGGATGAGATTTTAGATGTAACAATGCAATTAAATTTATGTAAGTGGTGTTAAAAGCAACAATTGCTTCATGTTATCCATAGTTTAATCGCTTGTTTAGCTAGCGTCATCCTGTGCAGTCAGGTGGAAGTCAAAGAAGAGGCAGGGGGGCAGGGGGCAGGGGGCAGGGGCAATGGAAAAATCCCTGCTCCGTTCAATTTTGTAATAAATCCAATAACGCGATCGCCTTCACCAATTCTTCTGGATCTACAGGCTTGGAAATATGCTGTTGAAATCCAACTGCGATCGCTTGCTGATAATCTATCTCGCCAGCATAAGCAGTTAAAGCGATCGCGGGAATTGTCCCGCCTTGCTCTGGTTGCAAACTCCTAATTTGTCGCATCAGCATGTAACCATCCATTTCTGGCATCCCGATATCGCTAATGATCAAATTTGGCTGGGATTGACTCAGTGCAGTTAAAGCTTCAATGGCTGAGGCTACAGCAGTCACAGTTGCACCATATTGCTCCAGCATGAAAGGTAAAAACTCTCGCATATCTGCGTCATCATCCACCACGAGAATCTTTAAGCCAGACAAGGGTAAGGACTGATCTTCCACAACTGAAAAGTTATTTTTTGCATCCTTGATTCTTTTGCTTTCATCCTGTAAGCATGGAAGTTTGACGGTGAAAGTTGCTCCTTGTTCTTCGCCCAGGCTTTGGGCTTGAACAGTTCCCCCGTGAAGTTCTACAAGATGCCGGACGATCGCTAATCCTAAACCTAAACCGCCAAATTTTCGAGTTGTGGCACTATCTGCTTGACGGAAATAATCAAAGACATAAGGTAAGAACTCAGGCGCAATCCCCTTCCCTGTGTCAGTGACGCAGATTTGTACCTGTGAGCCAATTTGCTCTAATTTAATTTTTACCTCTCCCTCAGTGGGAGTAAACTTAATGGCATTGGAAAGGATATTCCAAAAAACTTGTTGCAATCGATTGGCATCGCCTAAAACTAGCCCTAGACTAGATTCAATAATTGTCTGAATCTCGATGGACTTGGCCTGTGCTGATAAACGCACTGTCTCGATCGCAGCTTCAATGACTGATATCAAATTAATGGGGCTGAAGTTGAGGTTAAGTTTACCCTGAAGGATGCGGGAGACATCAAGCAAATCTTCAATCAATTGGGTTTGTAACTTGGCATTGCGCTCAATGGTTTCGAGGGCGCGATCGCTTGTTACTTGATCAAGCTTGCGGGTTCGCATCAGTTTTGTCCAACCCAGAATTGGGTTAAGCGGTGTTCTCAATTCATGGGATAGCACAGCGAGAAATTCATCTTTGATGCGGTTTGCTGATTCAGCAGCGTTTCGCGCCGTTCGTTCGGCTTCGTAAAGATGGGCGCGAGCGATCGCTTGGGCGCATTGTTGAGCAATGGCCAAGAGAAATGCTTGATCTTCTCCACTAAGTTGTTGAGGCTGGGCAAATCCCAAAGTTATACCGCCAACTGCCCAACCTTCTACCATCAATGGAATAGAAATCCAAGTATCAATGTCATATTGGGCGTAAGCTTCAGCCAGATGAGGGTAACGAGCTATTCTATTTTGTCTCGATTCAGCCCAAGCAGGTTGTCCAGTCCGCACAGCTTCGGCTAAAGGGGAAGGTGAATCAATGGGAAAATGCCGCCAAGCTTCAACTAAATCTTGCTTATAGCCAACCGCACGCACAATTTCTAGTTCAGTTTTATTTTCATTCAGCAAGGCGACGAGGGCAGAACTGGCTCCCAAAGCAGCCATGCTTTGCTCTACAATGACTTCAGATACTTGGGCTGGTGTCAAGGATTCTGAAAGAGCAGCCGTGATGGATTGAAGACGGGCAATGCGCTCTAAGGCTCGCTCTGCTGTTGTTTGTGCTTGCTGCGCTTCTTGGTAAAGGCGAGCATTATCGATGGCGATCGCAGCTCGATGGGCAACATCTTCTGCTAATGACAAGTCAGCTGTGCTGTAACGCCGTTCGGATTCAGCAGTCACAAAAGAAATTGCCCCAAAAATTCTTTCGCGTGCCATCAAGGGCAAGATAATACATGATTTTAAGCCAAGTTCACGCAGAATCCGCAGATGTTCTGGATCTTGGATAGCTTCTGCTAGAGCTGCATCTGAAATTTCAGTTATCAATTCTGCAAGTCCAGTCCACAGCACTTTAGGCACACCTTCAGGTGCATCCAACTTTCTAGGATAACGCTGATAAAGTTCCCAACCAAGTTTCACTTTCTCTGGATCTCGGTGAGCAACTGCTACCCGATTAATTGATTGGTTGTCTTGCAGCAGATCAACGCCGCACCAATCAGCGAAATAAGGCACAGCCAGGTTTACCACACTTGCTAATGTGTTTTCATGATCGAGGCAAGAGGCAAGGGTTGCACTGACTTGAGCCAAAAATGTTGCCCGTTGCTGATCGGCTTCTGCTTCCTGTCGCGCGGTTTGCTCTTGAATCAGTTGGATACGTTCGGCTTCAGATTGTTTGCGATCTGTAATATCAAGCACAACACCACTCATGTGTGTGGCTTTACCCGCTTCATTGAAAAAGGCTTTTCCTCGGCAGGCTACGTAGCGAATACTGCTGTCATCTCGAAGAATTCGATATTCTAAATCATGCTCCACGCCTTCGTTAATCGCTCGGCTCAACGATTGAGCCAGCAATCCTCGATCATCTGGATGCAGACGAGCTAAAATTGCTTCAGAAGTGCCAACAAAGGTTTCAGGTGTTAACCCAAATAGTTGATAAATCTGCTCATCCCAGTCAAAGCGATCGTTGGCAATATCCCAACTCCAAACCCCGATTTTGCCAGATTTCAACGCTAGATTGAGTTTTTGTTGACTATTTTCTAGACTTTGATAAAGACGGGCATTTTCTAGAGAAATAGCAATTTGAACTGTCAAAATCTCCAGTACGGAAAGCTTGTCCTGTGTAAAGGCGCTAGAAATAAGATTGTTTTCTAAATATAAAATACCAAGTAATTTTGACTGAAGCGCGATCGGTAAACAAAGTACAGATTTAGGTTGCTTTCGGATTATATACTCGTCTTTGGAAAACAGATTTTGCTCAGTAGCATTCTGCAAAATTACTGTTTCTTGAGTTCGCTGAACATAATTCAGCATTGATTGTGGAATAACTTGTGAAATTTCACCATCTAATACAGGTCGATAAACATTGAGCTTTTCTGCTTGGGGATTAAATTTAGCTTCTACTTCAATTACCAGATTTTGCTCGTATTCAAGCAATAAATAACCAATTTCTGCTCCTGCTTGCTCAAGAACAATCTGCATTAAAGTCTTCAACAACCGCGAAAACACAATTTCACTAGATATGGTTTGAGACGCTTTAACAACCGATAAAAACTCTAGGTGTTCACCTGTGCTGAAAAACGTTCCGTTAGAGACAAGCTGTTGTTGTGGCAATAGCTGAGGATAGGATTCTTCAAGGTGCTTAACTTTAGCAGATGCCTCCCAGCGTACATAAGCATTTTTAGATTCTTGCAAGTAGGTTTTGGCAATTAATTCAAACTTCCGTTCTAAATAAAATTTAGCGCATAGCTCATTAGCCAAAGCTTCATATTGCACAAATCCCTGCTCACTGGCTGAAGTAATTGATTGCTCATACAGGCGCATCGCTTCCAAGTCTCGATTTTCAATACGAGCTATTTCGGCAGCTACTAATTGAGACTTGTGTAAGAAGTTTGCAGGGCAGTGTTTAGCCCAGTATTGCAATTGCTGCTGATGAGATTTTAAGGTTTGTAAAAACTGTTCTTGCTCTTGACAAGATACTTTTGGATAAAGAGCCGTGAGAGTCAGTGAGTAATATAAAATGTAATCTGTTTCAATTGGTAATGCCAGTGTTGTAACTGGAAAATTAGACAACCTTAAGGCATAATTAAATGCCTCTTGATATTTTTCATAAGTAAAAAATATAATTATTTTAATAATATGATAAAAAATAATTCCACTAACAAAACCTGCATCTGTAATAATAGATAATGCGCGTGATTCATCAAATTCATCATTACTTAGAGTCAAATTTTGGTGAGTCAGTCCACGCAGATTCATCAGTAGCATCTGCTGTAGTTTGATTGTCTGATAGACAGTCTCATGTTTAGACTGGCGGGCAAATGCAATATATTTTTCTAGAGATTTATATGTTTCTGCAAGTGGAAAACCTAACTGGATAATTTGCCACGAGGCTTGATAACCATTGTAGTTCGCCATCGTCACATCACCGGCTTCCACACAGCCGATAAATCCCCGCTCTAAAAATTTAATATCGGTAAAAATATGGTTACACCAAACGTTAATATGACTTCCATGAATGTGCAGAACAACTCCTCTAAGTTTCAAGTCATGCAACTTTTCATTTAATTGAATTGTCATCTCAGAGAATGCGTATCCTGTAGGAATATCATGGAAGATGGAAACTAACAACATGGCATACATGCTATAAGCAAAACAGGAATCTTCTGTATTACCAAACTTGAGTGAGTAATTAACTGCTTTAAGTACGACTAAGGGAAAGAGATCAGGTCTACCGAGATAAGTAGGTGGGCCCAAAGTTGTCAACAGACTAATTACTGTTTTAATATTGGGGTCTTGGATTACTGGAGCATTAATTAAATCAGAGACTTGTCTATCACCTAAATTTGTTAATACCTGGTTTTTTTCAATTGCGATCGCAGCTTGCACTTCCTCATTTGTATCAGGGAATGTCACCCCAAAAAATTTTAAAGCTTCTAATCCCAATGTCAGCGCTTCTTCATACCTCCCTGCAACTTGATAGAGTCTGATTTGCAGCATATAAATATTAGATTTATCCAGATTTGATGCTGCTTTAATGAATAGTAATTCAAATAATTCTTCCGCTTGTGCTAAATTTCCGGTTAAGAATTCACATTCAGCTAGTTCTCTGAATAGAGTAAATGTTTGTTCATATTGTTCAATCCAGGCATTTTCAGCTAAAAGATTCATGGCAACGCTAAAAAACTTTTTAGCAGGAGTGTAGGCTGTAGAGGCTTTTGCCTTCTTAGCAGCGATTAAATTCAACCGTAGCAATTCATCTTTTTCTGTTTGCTCAATAATTAGAGCTACAGCGAAATTGAGTTGATTAACTAAATCAAATATTTGCTCGTTAACTTGTTCAGGACTAGGGCGTGTCATCAATTGAGCCAAATGACAGAAGCAGCTAGATAAATTGCACC
>JAHCSU010000129.1 GCA_023522315.1 Nostoc sp. CCCryo 231-06 | reverse complement strand
AGGGATTTAGGGTGAGGGCAAAAACTACGGTTCTCAACATAGATGAGGTTTAGCTGGCTTATTAGGGCAAATAAACAGTAATAATTTTTTACAAAAGTTATTAATTTAAATTTACTTATGTATCAGTTTTAAAGATTCTTATATCTATATGAGGTTTTTTAAGGTTAAACTCTAATGTATATGGGAAAAAATTTCATCTTTCCTTAATTATTGTAAAATTCAATTAACAAACCAGAGGTCTTCGTTTATGACTATTAGCAACGCTGGCAAAGCAACCAGTTCTCGGCAAAATGCCAAGTCTAAAGAGGAAGTTGAAAATCAACAAGACCAGAGCTTGAATGCAGATAAAGTCGAGGAAGTTAGTGAACTGCCAGTTGGAGCTACTGGGACACTCGCCATTTCTGGAATTCGTCCCATAGGCGCTAGCGACTTAGAAGTTGCTGAACACCTCTCAATTGCTGGGGTGCGTCCCGTTAGTACCAGTACCTTAGAAGTAGTTGAAACATATAACTCAATGGGCATTCGTCCAATTGGTGCTAATACATTCCAAGTCGTTGAAAGTATAAATCTCTCTGGGATTCGTCCAATTGCCTCAAGTTTATTGGTAATTGATGAAAACTATTCTTCATTTGGGAACCGTCCAATAGCATCAAATGAGGTTGATAATTCTGAAAGTCTGATGGGTTTTCTAGATTAGATAAATAAAATATCCCCATAATTTTATTAACCCAGTTTATCTACGAAGCTGGGTTTTTTAGTTAAAGAGTCAAAAGTAGAGATTACCATATTTGCACTTGTTCTATGTCTTTTAGCATAGGTAACTAAACTATTCTTACTTTATTTTGTATTCAAACAACAGCCAGAACGCTTATTACAACTACTTTTCTGAATTTTTAATTTTTAATTTTTAATTTTTAATTTTTAATATGCCTTGTGGTGGAAGGCTTTAGCAAAAACTTTAAGTTAGTGTGTAAAAGTAATCACAAAAGATTTCAAAGTTAGTTTATAGCTTTGAAATGAATTTTTTATTAAATCAGGAGTACAAAATGAGCATAGAAGATCGCGCAAAGGCAGCTGCTAAAAATGTTGAAGGTAAGGCGCAAGAAGCGTTAGGAAATGTGACTGGAGATCCAGAAGATAAAGCTAAAGGTAAAGCAAAGCAAGCTGAAAGCGAAGTACGTCACGGAATTGAAGACGTAAAAGATAATGTTAAGAAAAACATTGACTAACAATTCATAATTTTTTTGCAGAAAGTTTAGGGATATAAATGGGATGGATTCCATTTTTGCAGAAAAACGTGAGTTGCTTGAAAACCAAGCTAAACTCTTGTGATATTACCTGAGCAAAGGGTAGACAATAGAGTATCAGCTTGATTGGCAGAATTTTTGTAGAGACGTAATTAATTACGTCTCTTTCCAATAATTTTTAAACTTTAAATAATTTAACTATATTATATATTGCTTTTTCAAGCTAGTTTTGAGGGTTTATTCTAAGTATTAAAGTCCTTGATACGAACTTATTGAAGCATACAATTTAAACTCATAATTTAATTGTTTCACACAAAGCAACCATCAGAATTCTTCTGTGTAGTTTCTTGGGGATTGATGTGGGACGCTTCCGTTTTCGTTTGGGATGCCCTGTCGCTTCGATCAGTATTGTAGAATTTTCCTCACACGGGCCGTTGTTAAAGGTTTTGGCAGACCGTAGTCATTTGGATGAACATTTGCTAAATTTACGGGGGACGTGAGGGGAGACGCGATTAATCGCGTCTGTACAAGAGTTAGGAGTTATTATTTTTACCTTGTTCTGCTTCGCTATCTGGTGCAGTGTATTTGCAGAAAACATTTATTCCAATTTTTAGAATATATAATACGACAATTGTTGCGATCGCACCATCAATAGGTATTCCATTTACTGCTGCAACGGCCACCAGTGAGCCAATGATACTATTGAGCAAAGAAGCACTACCAGGATTATTGGTGTACTCTTTAATTTTGCCCCGCAAACCATCATCACCACAGATTTCGGCGCGAATTTCATTGAGGGTGAGTTGCAAGAGGGATTTTTTACCCCTACTATAATCTGTTTTGCCCACTTTCTCTTGCCAGAGTGCATCAAAACTGGCTTCTAGATTGCCGTTGTGTTGTTGCAGGGTAGTAAGCGCTTGTTGCGCTGGGGTGTCGTTTGCAAGAAGTTGCTGAAATTCTTGGATTTCGCCAGGGGTTAATTGGGGATTCATGCTATATCCTTAGTACGGGATAATTGGGATGTTCAGGATTGGGTACAAGTCGCTGATTCTTACAATCTACTAATAAATCAAGGGTTTCCAGTACTGTTTGCCCAATCAGCACAGTATTTCCTGTCACTAATGTAGCTTCAGTAGTTTCGCGCCCTTCTAATTCTATAATTACAGGTTCCGTCACTCCGATAGATTCTTCCATGCCGTTAGCATATTGAGCAATCTGCTGACCCCGAATTCTCAAACCTAACTGCTCTACAATTAATATTGGTAAAACTGTACGTACAGCGCCAGTATTTACAAGTGCTTCTATTTCACATACTCGCAGCATATTGGGGTTAAGCATTCCTCGACTCACAAGTGCTTCGTCTATGGCATTTGTCAGTTTAACTTTGATGCGAACGGCACCCATAGAATTATTGCTAGCATTATTGGCATAATTGAGATTTACCATAATAGACATCTTCTAGAAAATTACCTAGAGAGAATTTATTAGTTCTTGAATTAACGATCGCAGTGAACAAGTAAATGCCTTGTCCTTACCAACATTGAAACATTAAGCCTTACAGTTACAGCATTAAGCCTTACAGTTACAGCATTAAGCCTTACAGTTACAACATTAAGTCTTACATTTACAGCATTAAGCCTTACAGTTACAACATTAAGCCTTACAGTTACAACATTAAGCCTTACAGTTACAACATTAAGCCTTACAGTTACAACACTAAGCCTTACAGTTACAACATTTTGGCAAAAGCTTATGCGATCGCTCTTTAGGATAGTGCGCTCCGTGCGATCGCTAGCAATGCTTAAATAAAACTTATTTCAGGTGCTGCGAGATCCCCAACTTCTTGAAGAAGTCGGGGATTTGAATCAACCTAGCTCATCCCGCGCTGTCCAAATTGCCTCGCGTACCTCTCCCGCGCACTCTTCACCCTTCGCCTCGCGCCAAATAACTTGAAACTGGCTTTCTCCTAACTGCTGAAGCATACGCCCTAAATCATTGATCCGATAACCAATCCAATCTTGATTATGCTCTAAGTCAATGGCTAAAACACGAATGTAAATTTGCAAAGCCTCAGCGTAATTTTCTTGAGCTTCTAAAACCCTTCCCCACTTACCCAATGTTGCTGAAGCCCGATACCAATCGCGGAATTGCTCATAAATTTCCCAGGTTTTTTGATAATAGTTAATTGCCACATCAAACTGCCGTTGCTCTTCGGCTACCTTGCCCAGTTGGTGATATTCACCAGCAGCACTGTACAAATCCCCAGCATCTTCAAA
>JAHCSU010000128.1 GCA_023522315.1 Nostoc sp. CCCryo 231-06 | reverse complement strand
AGCCGCGGAACTTCAGTTCTGGGCGGTTTCTGTTTAGAACGAAATAGCCCTGCATATCACCTTCAGTAAATCGAAAAGTTTTTCCAAAGGTGATCCCCAATATCTGAAGTACGTAGAAGCAAGTACTAATAATAACAAACAATATAAGTTAAAATTATAGTTGTATGAATAACTTCAAAAAGTGAAATCATTAAGTTTGTATACTCGATCAAAACGAAATAAATTGACTACCCCATTTGAGAAGCTAGCTCTTACAGACTCAGAAACCCTCGAAGAGGTTTTAAAGTGCTTAAACGAACATATTTCCATAAAAACACAAGGCGCTTGTGACCAGAGAACACTATTCGAGATTATAGTGAGAGCAGCCAGTTGTGGGGATAGCCTTGAAAAATTTATAGACAATATTGTTTCTGACGAGTTCATACAAATCGAAAAAATCGAAAAAATCGCTTTGTAAAATCACTCACAATTAGAAATGGTCTTGAAAAGCAAATTTAAAGAAGAAAATACTTTTAATTATGATTTTGACAATAATTTACAATATTCAATTTCTGATATAAATAATTTTAAAAAAGTATGCAAAAACAAAACCGTCTACTAATTGCAGATGATTTAAAAGAAAGTATTGCCTTAAAACACGTTAAATATTGCTATTTAAATTTTTTAAACCTGTGTAGCGAACAAATGGAAAATCTTAGAATGAAATGGGGTAAAGGTGATTTCAACAATATAGGAATTCAATGAGGCAGGTTATGTCAATTTCTTATTAATCCTTCACCATCCTTCACCATCCCCCAACATCCTCAAGGCTCTATTTAACTATTGCAGTGATAGTGCTGTCATCCACCCTCGTAAACTCACCAGCGTAAGCCCAATTGATGAAGCCACCATCACCCTTTCTTACAAATTTGAATGGTTTCCCCTTGGGTGAGGCAAATATTTCATATCCAATCGTTCCATTATTCACTGATAGCTCAACATGATCGTGTACGTGTTCACCTTCAATATCACCACCATTGTGAGATATGACAAAATTTTGGTTCGGATATTGTTCACTGGCTTTTGCCACGTATTCCTTAGTGAACTCTTCACGTCTTTTATCGTCCTTTTCATGACTTATAACTAACTCAGCTATCGAAATCCCAAGTTGTGCAAAATCCCCACCTCTAGTTGGAGCGTTTGGAGCTGGATGTGGTTGAGAATTCATGTTTTAAGTCTCCTAAATCTTCAATGATGAAAACACTTAATACTGAAAATTTAACTAGCAAATAAACTTTCAACCTCTTTCTGAAGATAGATCAGTAAAAATCAGTAGGTCGTACAAATGGTACGAGAGGTATGGATATGATTGCAACCTTACTAAGAAATTGTCATCGCTTGACTATAAGTAAAAGTAATATTTACCAGCTTCCTAGTCAGCGTAGTTCAGCAAAAAAGTGTATCTCAGATTACAAAAAGTTGGCGATCGCTCCCTTGCGGAAAAACTTTTCGATTTACTGACCTTGACTTTTGACTTCCCCGAACGCGAACAGCGTCTCCAATAGTTGGGGCTGACAGGGCTATCCTCAGTCCTTTTGTAGTATCAAAAAAATAAGTATATAGATTTGACTATAATTACTGAAAACATCCATATTTTCGTCAGAAGTGAGTGAATCATAATTTGAAGCAACACCCGAACCTGAAATTAGTAAACAGTCAGCAGTGAACAGTTCTGATGGTCTATGGTGAGGGATTTAGTGTCAAGCAATAAAACTGATAACTGTTAAAGGGGTTGCGCTGATTGTCGGTCAAGTTGAGAATAAATAGGCGAAGCACACGGGGAAACTAACGTGAGTCAAGGATTTGATTACGATTTAGTAATTATCGGCGCTGGTGTAGGCGGGCATGGCGCAGCCTTACACGCCGTAAGTTGCGGTCTGAAAACAGCGATTATTGAAGCTGCTGATATGGGAGGAACCTGTGTTAATCGGGGCTGTATTCCTTCTAAGGCGTTGCTGGCAGCATCTGGACGTGTGCGGGAGTTACGTAATGCCCACCACCTCAAGTCATTGGGAATTCAAATTGGTAGCGTGGAATTTGATCGCGAAGCGATCGCTAATCATGCTAATAATCTCGTCTCAAAAATTCAAGGCGACTTAACCAACAGCCTCAAACGTCTAAAAGTCGATATTATCAATGGTTGGGGAAAAATCGCTGGGGCGCAAAAAGTCTCTGTTACTGGAGACGGCGGTGAAAAAACCATCACAGCCAAAGACATCATCCTTTCCCCTGGTTCAATTCCTTTTGTGCCTCCAGGAATTGAAGTAGACGGCAAAACTGTCTTTACCAGCGATCAAGGCGTTAAGTTAGAGTCTCTACCAGACTGGATAGCGATTATTGGCAGTGGTTACATCGGCTTAGAATTTTCTGATATTTACTCAGCTTTGGGTTGTGAAATCACCTTGATTGAAGCCCTAGATCAGTTAATGCCAGGATTTGACCGAGACATTGCCAAACTTGCTGAACGGGTACTGATTACTCCCCGCGATATTGAAACGAAAGTGGGGATATACGCTAAAAAAGTCATCCCCGGTTCACCAGTGGTGATTGAATTAGCAGATTTCAAAACCAAAGAAGATGTAGATGTCATCGAAGTAGATGCTTGCTTGGTGGCTACAGGACGCATCCCAGCGACCAAAAATCTTGGTTTAGAGTCTGTGGGTGTAGAACTGGATCGGCGGAATTTTATCCCAGTTGACGATCGCATGGCAGTGCTATTAGCTGGTGAAGTAGTACCGCATTTGTGGGCAATTGGCGACGCTAATGGGAAGATGATGTTGGCACATGCGGCTTCGGCTCAAGGCATTATCGCCGTAGAAAATATAGTTGGGAGGGAAAGAATAGTAGACTATCGCAGCATCCCGGCGGCGGCGTTTACCCACCCAGAAGTCAGCTATGTGGGCTTAACAGAAACCGCAGCTAAGGAGTTGGGACAAACCGAAGGGTTTGAAATCGCCACCAGTCGGAGTTACTACAAAGGGAATTCCAAAGCGTTGGCAGAAAATGAAGCCGATGGCATTGCCAAGGTGATATATCGCAAAGACACCGGAGAAGTCTTGGGCGTCCACATTTTTGGACTACACGCCTCAGACTTAATTCATGAAGCCTCAGCTGCGATCGCAAACCGTCAATCTGTCCAAAGTCTCGCACATCTAGTTCACGCGCACCCGACACTTTCGGAAGTGCTGGACGAAGCTTATAAACGAGCGATCGCCATCTAAAAGTTACAAGTGAAAAGTTAGGAGTGAGCAATTAATAATCCCTAACTCCTAACTCCTGTAGAGACGCGATTAATCGCGTCTCTACTCCTAACTCCTAACTCCTAACTCAGCACTAATTATGCAAATCCGCCGCCGTTCACCTAACCCAGCTATTAATGTATCGATATTACGTTATCAGGCTGTCGTACCTGATGCAGCGCCAAACAACATCTTGGAAGAAATTGTCTGGCAGAAAGAAGTAGAATATGACCAAATGCGGGAAAAAGTTCCTTTGCAACAATTACGGAAGCAGGTACTGACTGCGCCGCCAACCCGTGATTTTGTTGCCGCTTTGCGCCAAGGTAAGACTAAACCAGCATTGATTGCCGAAGTTAAAAAAGCTTCACCTAGCAAAGGTGTTTTACGAGAAGATTTTGACCCCGTAGCGATCGCCCTGTCTTATCAGCAAGGTGGCGCTAGTTGTCTTTCTGTGCTGACAGATGTCAAGTTCTTTCAAGGTAGTTTTGAAAACTTAGCCAAGGTTCGGGCTGCTGTAGATTTGCCCTTACTGTGCAAAGAGTTTGTCGTTTATGCTTACCAGATATACTTGGCGCGGGTTCAGGGTGCAGATGCTATTTTGTTGATTGCCGCTATTTTGAGCGATCAAGATTTGAAATACTTCCTTAAAATTGCTAACAACCTGAGAATGGCAACTTTGGTTGAAGTCCATAGTTTGGCAGAACTTGACCGTGTGTTAGGTTTAGATGGAGTCTCCTTAGTAGGAATCAATAATCGCAATTTGGAAGATTTCTCTGTTGACTTGCAAACTACTTGCCAACTTTTAGCTGCAAGGGGTAGCCAATTGCAGGAGAAAAACATCCTTGTTGTCAGCGAGTCAGGACTACACAACCCAGATGATCTGAGTCTGGTACTGACAGCAGGTGCATCGGCTGTACTCATTGGAGAATCTTTGGTAAAACAACCAGATCCCGGCGCTGCGATCGGCCATATATTGCCGAGGAATTTCTGAAATAAACACCTCCCCTACCCCCCTTAGTATAAGGCAACTAACTGCATATAATAGTTGGTCAATTGGGTACACTATACGTGGACACGCAGCACATTGCCATCAAATATCATCATATCTTTGCCAAATCTTCATTCCTAATCAAATCAAAGCCATAAGCAACTAGTTATTTGTTATGTAACAATTTATTTAGAAAAGCTAAATGACTAATACAAAATTTCAAATATGAAATCAAAAGTTAACTTCATGGAGCAAATTCCTCTACCTTCTCCTATTCACTACGAACTTATACTTCAACTTTTAGAAAGACAAACCATGTTAGCTGTAAATGATAATCCAGATTTACGACATCAGGTCAATCAACTAATTATTACTCTGCGTAAAGCTGCCGTGCAGCAAAAACGCCTAGAAGAAATTTGTGAGTTTTCCTCTATGACTGTTGATCACCGTTGGTCAATCAACCATCATCATGATAACAAAGTTGTTGCCCCCGATTGAAGCTGATAACTTAATATCTCAACCTCAGATTTGGCATCTTTGTTAAGTTAACTTCCCACCATTAGAAAGTGTTTCTGTGTATTGAACGAATCAGTATTCAAAATTTCCGCCGCACTTGCTTGACTCAAATGCACAGTTTGGGGTGTGATTTAAAATGATTCTGCTTACAGAATTTCTGCTTTGCAAAAGGATCTATAAATACTAGATGAGGATTTTATCCTAACGCACCCTACATTACCTAATTTTTTCAAAAATAAAATAGGAATCTTATACATAGCTATTTTTTTATCTAAACTTTAATTCACTTGCTTACAATTGATACAATAATTTTATTAATGCCATAGAAAAAATGTCATCTTTATAAAAATTTTAGATGGGGAAAAGTTCATATTGATTTATAGGAAACTGTGATATTTACCTGGAAGGTAACTTATTTTACTCTTTTCCATGCAAAGTATGGAAATGCATTCATTGAGGCTCTGACTCAATTTATCACTGTATGCAGAGCCTCAAACTTAGCCCTACGAAGAATTATTTCTTAGCAATTATCCACAGTGCGTGAATAATCCCAGGAATGTAACCAAAAAGTGTCAAAACTATATTAATCCAAAAGTCTATACCAAAGCCTACTTGCAAAAAAACTCCCAGAGGCGGCACGAAAATGGCACATAAAATCCGAACTAAATCCATTTAAACCTCCTATTAATCTCACAAAAAATAGCTTGTTGGCAAAGTGGTTTACCAAAGCTCAAGCATATTTGTACCTTTCAAAGATAACATTATCTAGGTCACGGTTAAGATGCGGTAAACCGCACTCAAGATTAGCCACCGCTAATTTTAGCTTTGTAACCTAGTTTGCTCAAAATATCGACAATTTTTTGCTTGTGTTCGCCCTGAATTTCAATTTCGTTATCTTTAACTGTCCCACCTGTACCGCACTGACTTTTCAACTGCTTCACCAAATCTGCCAAGGTTTCTGGTTTGGCTTGAAAACCGCTAATCACTGTAACAGTTTTACCTTTGCGTCCTTTGCGGGAAGCTTGTACTTTGAGATTTTGTTGTTGTGCAGGAAGTTCTGGAATTGGTCTTTCTGTGGCGGCAAAGTTGTCGTTGCCAAATTCGCGGTAGACAAAGCTTTTGTCAGAAGATTTGGGATTTGAAGATGACATAAAATGAATATTTAAGAAAAATTTCAAAGGCAGTGGAAACTTCTACGCAACCATTCTGCTGGGATATCAATTTCTAGGCTAACATCACAAATCCATTGCCAGGGATTCAAACTAGTTGGGCATGGGGCATGGGCCCTTGAGTATCAATGAAGAATTTAGTTTCCAGCCCCCAGGTATAAGCTAGATATGCCCCAGACTTTCTATAATAATTAAGTTATTCCTGTCATCGAAAACAGCCCGTGACTACTACTCCCTTATCTCCAAATTCAACTGCTCAAGTTCCAGATACGCTAGGTCGCTTTGGACGCTTCGGCGGTAAGTATGTACCTGAAACGTTGATGCCTGCTCTTAGTGAACTAGAAACAGCTTATCAGCAATATCGCAATGACCCTGGTTTTCAAGCAGAACTACAGCAGTTGCTACGGGACTATGTAGGACGTGCCACACCATTATATTTCGCTGAACGCCTGACTGCTCATTATGCCCGTCCCGATCGCACGGGGCCACAA
>JAHCSU010000127.1 GCA_023522315.1 Nostoc sp. CCCryo 231-06 | reverse complement strand
CCCTTCCCCCACACATCCTGTTCTTTGACTATCCCAGCGTTGATAAACGGATTATGACTTCTGATAGCTGCGTTAAGGGCTTCTGTTGGAGAAACTGCTGAACTGTCCATAGTAATTTTGTCTGAGTAAGGAGCTATATAACGATTCGGAGAAATTTAGGAATTTAAAAGCTTGGTGTAATAACGCAATCCACCACCAGGAATTGTTATTGAATCATCACGCTTGTCTGGGGTGATATCTCGCATCTCTCCTGCCATCAGCTGCAAAATATCTTTCTCCTGCATTTCCAGCAGCCAGTCATTAAATTCTGTACGACTAACGCGATCGCCTATTTCTCTCCTGATGCGATAAATAGGCACCAGATCATTAAAATTATGGTTTTGGTTCAACTTGTCGTAAACTTCCAACGCCACTGACTTAAACTCGTCGTAAGAAGCGATTCCTTTGGAAAGCTCCGCTAACGCACTCTTCCCATTAACTGGTACATCTGCACTAACTACCGCAACATCAATCTGACTAATCCACTTCACCAGTGCATTCGCCGCCCAAGTTCCGACAATCGTCCCTTCAAATTTAAAATCGCCACTTCTCAAACCCTTACCCAATACCTCTAAACCTTTGGGAGATGTCAGAGAATATCCTTTTTTGGAGATTGCGATCGCACCCTGGCTCTGTAATTCCTCGAATATGCCCTGATAATCTGCTACCTTCTGGCTTTTGGATACAATTCGGTCGTGAAGTTGACGTTTGTTCACTTCCTGCTGCGTTCCTCCCAAATTCCACAAAGCCAAAAGCAGACGAGTTATAGTTTGGGGTGTATTTTGTGATGTCATATTTGAGTGTATTTTTTGACAGGTATCATGATACTAACTGTATCTTTTTAATTTATTTCCCCCAAAAAAATAACCGAGAAATTGCTGAATATTTCCGCGTTTGGGCTAAATAAACCTCATCTATGTTGAGAACCATAGTTTTTGCCATCACCCTAAATCCCTCTCCCATCTAGGGAGAGGGACAACTTTGCGGCTCCCCTTCTCCCAAATTTTGGAGAAGGGGCTGGGGGATGAGGGTTTTTTCTTTTCATACTGAAATAACTACAGT
>JAHCSU010000126.1 GCA_023522315.1 Nostoc sp. CCCryo 231-06 | reverse complement strand
AGCTTTTGACGCTTCTAGATATCCTTCTAACTTCTCTTGAAACACCTTTCTATTTTTGGGATCTTGTTTGTCCTCTAGGGTATATTTTGCCCAGAGGTAAGCGGACTTTTTTTGCTCTAATATTCTCCTTACTTGCTTACCTGATAGCTCAATTCCTGTTTGTTCTGCCATGTATGTTGCTAATCGTTCACCTGACCATCTTCCAAATTCATATCCTAGTTCTGATGGTTCCTTTTCAAGTACATCTAGCAGTAACTCTACATATAATTCTGTGACTTTACGATGATTACCTTGTTCTCGCTTATCTTTTAAACTTTCTAGGTTATCTGCGTCTCCATGAACACACCAATATGCTACGCTTCGGTATGCACAACCTAAAAAAGTGCTAATCTCTTGGTACGTCTTGCCATCATTCATCAACAACAGCATTAATGCCCGTTCTCGTAGATGCTTGTCCGCACTTTCTCTGACGGCTTTTTGCAAATTTTCTTGCTGACCCTGTGTGAGAAAACCTCTAGCTGGCATGGCAGTAGATGTAATACTTATCCAATTTCCATTTTATGCAAATTAAAGGTACAACAGCTTA
>JAHCSU010000125.1 GCA_023522315.1 Nostoc sp. CCCryo 231-06 | reverse complement strand
GGAAACTCTACGAACCCTACTTCTGGTGTTGGTGGTAAATCTGCGGCGGTTAGCTGTTCTAGTGGTATCTTAGTAGCACTCCGCAGAACTCTAGTGTTAGATACGGTTATTGGATCAAAGTTTGACTCACTATTGGTAAAGCGTAATCTCGGAGTTTGACCGCGCTTAATGGGGAATTCAGTCCAGTTAGTTATAGCAACATTAGGTTGTCTAGGATTTGTCTGTTGGCTGAAAACCACCAAAAATTCATCTGGAGTATCTTCTGGAGGTATAAAATTAGCCCCTGGAGGATTTGGTTCTATTTCAGGAGACACCATTGAATTGCGTTGAGACACAGAAATAGTGCCGGCTAAGTTTCCTATGTTATAAGTTGATTTGTCGAAGACAGGATTTAGTATTCCCCTGAACTTAACTTTCACTGCATACCCGTAGTGAAACACCACACAACTCGCAAAATTACAACGTCCATAATTAGTGCTTTCATTTAACTTGAGCGCGGGAGGATTCTGCTCACCTGGAAAAATACCAAAGATTAATTCTCCTCGGGGATTTTTGAATACACCAAATATTTCAGTACCATTCGTAATGCTTCTTGCATCAGCCTCAAGCGTAGATCCTCCCACATTGAAAACATCCACATCGTAACCGTTACCGTAAGGATAACCAAATGTATCGAATATGGTATTTGCCTCAGTCTCAGCGATATCAGCATAATCAAGTGGTGATCGATGGATTCCACCAATACTGAGTAATTTAAGTCTTCTCTCGCCCGGAAATCGCTCTTGTAAATAAGCCGAATTGATAATCAAATCCGTATTTGTAAAAATGGTTTGTTCTTGGGGGAGTTCGCTTCCCTGTGCGCTAGCTGAGGATACGGGAAGCATCGCCGAACCGATTAAGACCACAAAACCTAGCTGTTTCCCTAACTGTTTGATAGATTGCATTACTTAATCTCCATTAAAAACAAAGATGAACTGTAGAGTTTCGCCATTGAGGATGCTGATTTTTATGAACTACCTAAGAGGATGTTTGAAAAGTGGCAAAGTATACTAGAAACCCCGCGTCCATTCCTCTCCCCCACAACAAGAGAGGCTTTCAAACCCCCCTTCCCTACGAGGCAAGGGGGCTAGGAGGTTAGGTTTGGGAGGTTTTGATGTTAATAAAAATACTTTTCAAACATCCTCTAAGACTTACGCACAAGGCAAATACACTACACTATCAGCTAGTGCAGTCATACTTTATACCTTGTAGCTATTTTAAGTAATGGCTTGTATTACAAGGTTACAAACGTATTTCAGCTTGATATTAGCAGGGTTAATTGATTTAAGATAGTACTTAAAGTAAAGAAATATAACTTTTCCAACAAATATTTGCTCTGTCCTTACTCAGCCTTAATTCCAACATTGTTTAAATATACTAAAAAGGAGAAATGCTAAAAAATTAGCAGAAAACTAGAAAAAGTAGGTTAAAAGTACTATTTTTACGTCATTCTCAACACTTGAGCAAAAATATCAACGTATCCAAAAGGAGTTAATGGCTGGGGCGATCGCTCTTGGCGGTGTTTTCTTCATTGGTACTTTGTGGTACTCGTTAGTGGAGGGTTGGTCATGGGAAGATGCAGCTTACATGACAGTTATCACTTTAGCGACTGTGGGATACGGAGAGACGCACCCACTGGGTAGCCGAGGACGATTGTTTACCATTGCCCTGATTTTGTTGGGTGTAATGAA
>JAHCSU010000124.1 GCA_023522315.1 Nostoc sp. CCCryo 231-06 | reverse complement strand
AGGGGTAGCCCTACGCAAAAATAGCTCGATGCCAGGATTCATAATTTAAACAAAACCTCCAAGCTCACATAAGAGCTTGGAGGTTTTTGTTTATCATGAATTTAGTTTGGGAAAAATTGCGATGACTCAAGAACTTTGGGATTTAAGAAAGTCTATTCTTGATGGACGTTATGACGACGCTTTAGTAATTGTTGATGATCTAGAGTTGATGAGTCAAAAGAGTTATATCCGAAACAAAAGTGTTGAATGTTAAGAAAAATCCGATAAAAATAGCCTAAAATTTAACATATTTTGGGCGGAAGATTAAAGTATATCTATTTGATAGGTTATGTGATTTTACAGCTTTTATCTATTCCCGAACAATGGGGACATACACTATTAGATAAATTCCGCTATTTTCAATCTTGTATGTGTCAGAAAATAAGCTATGTTCATTGGTTTGAGGAGATGATGTTTTGCTGACTAATTTAAGCTTTTTAGAATTACTCTAGCCAAGTATGTAAAGTTTTGTATCGACATTCAATATTTCTTTATCCGAAATATTAGGAGTTTTCTCATCAGACTCATTATTCATTTGATTAAAAATCAGGTTGAACAAAGATTGACTAATTCCTGGGTAGCTTCTATTAAAGGCTCTATTTTAGAAATTCAAGATTTAAATTTACAGGATAATAAGACTTTTCATTATGTGAAACAAGGTGAATGGGAGGATTTGCTGGATGCTGCTTATAATGCAGCAATTGATCCTGCGTCTGCTGAAATTTTTAATGGTTTGTATACACCTAAGCGACTGCAAGCAATGCTAGAAAAACACTGATTATCTCCTTAGCAAAAGATTTTTTAAATTTGACTTAGACAAATTCTCAAAAGTCTTTACCTGGTGCTATTGATAAGATGTTGAGTGAGTTAGCTGGTGGTCAAGAGTGGGAAGAAGGTAAATAATAATTATTTTTATCTTAACAAAGGCAACATTCCGCTTTTTAAAAATTAATGAGGTGGGATTCCACCTACTATATGAACAACATCAAAAGCGATCCCTCGTCCAGTCTGGAAAACTAAAAGAGCGATCGCTACCTTCGGTTTTAACTTAAGCATGAGAGTCACCTCCCATTCTTAGGTTAAAGGTTTATCGCCGGCTTCTGCCTGTCGTCCCGTGCCCCCTCGCCTTGTGGTGCTGACATGATTTGCTTTTGCTGTTCTTGTAGCCAGGTTTCAAAGAGTTCATTCAGCAGTCGCACTTTCATAAATTCATCCAGTTGTGCGGGGATAAATTTTTCTAGCCGCAAAATCACAAACCAGTCAGCGATGCGGGTAGGGGGCAATATCTGACCTGGTTGACTGCTAGATAGCATTTGCACCATTACCGGATGTAGTGCATTCAGTTCAATCGGGCCTACTAAGCCTCCAGTTTGGGCTTCTGGCCCGAGTGAATATTCACGCGCCAAGTCAGCAAAAGAGTTTTCTTTTGCCTGAATGCGGAAGTAAAGTTCTTGAGCAATTCCCACATCCTGGGTTCGCAGTAGAGAATAAATTACTTTGTCTAGTTTTGTCTTGGACTGAAAAAAGTAGGATTCCAGTTTATTACCCCAAGTAGCTTGCTTGAATTTTTCAATTTTAAGCTTACGAGTGATAATAACTTCTAGTTGTTCGGGAGTCAGCCCTTGATGCGCCATCCAAGCCTGGATGTCTTCTTCATTTTTGAACTGTTTTTCGCTGAAAAACTGCTGTTTAGCTTGGGCTACTTCCTCAGGTGTACACTCTATTACTACCTTAGCGGAGCGTGAGTTTTGCTCTATCGCCTCATCGATGATTAATTCCCGCTGCAACTGTGGCAGCATTTGGTAACTTGTCAGTAAGGAAATCAGTTCACTAGCTGTGATTGCACGATTACCGATTTGGATCGCTTCAGTCATTAGCTTTCGGGCATCTTAAGAATATCTGGTCTGTTAAAGAAGCTAAACCGTAGCCCATTCACTGGGAGCTTTTGTCTTAATCTTACCGAGTTAGGGACGCTAACCTCAGTTTGGTAATAATTAAATAGTGGCTTTAACATACTTTAGAATATACAGTCTATATGAGTTTTTATCAAAGATTTTACGTAAATACGACCAGATGTGAAGAAAAGGACGAAGACCAAATGACTAATGACTAATGACACTTCTCGCCACTGCAACATAGAAGGCGAAGTTATCAGACTGAGCTAGGGTGCTTTGAGACAACGCTCTCCTAACAAAAGTGTTTTTAGTTAACCAGAAATACTCACTCTATAGCGAGTCTCATTTGAATCTGACTTTTCCCGTTATCTTTTTAGTAGAGCGATGTTTACGATGGGCTGCGCCTACGCTCACTCACTATACCAAAGTCCTATTATGTATCCCGCAACCAAAAATTCTAACGTTTACAACGACTCTAAATAGTTCAGAAGATCCGCCATTTCTTGGGCACTAGGTTGGAATTTGGGCATTGGCGGGGTTTCGCCACTGATCACCTGCCGAATCAGTCCATATCGAGACTTGTGCTTTGAGACAGCTTGCAAACTGGGCCCTACTCGCCCGTCTGCTTCCAAGCCATGACAACCAGCACAGTTAATTTGAAAGATCGCGTGTCCTTGAACTGGGTTTCCTGTTAAGGATAGAACACTCTTGACGTATGGATCGGAGGCTTGAACCAACTGAACACCAAAAAAGCCCAAAAGGACTGCTAGCAGTATAGCCAGCGTCAATAGAACGATCCGCTGAATCAAAATTTCAGGTTTGGTAATCTGGTTATCCAAAAGGTTTGCTGTGAAGTCTAGGTGTGCTAAAAAGTTTTCATTTCTTACACATAGCTTAAAAGTTCTTGATTGTGTCTGCAAGCACAGAAGACTATTTTCTTGTGGGCAGTCGCCCTCCAAAAAGGCTCTATGGCGCAGGATTCATACGAAATTTGGTAAAATCAAAAACAGGCAACGAATATTTAATAATTTCAAAGAGGAGATTTACAGTGGTTGAACCCCTACTATCAGGTATTGTCCTTGGCCTAGTTTTCGTCACCCTCGCCGGACTGTTTTACGCTGCCTATAAGCAATATAAGCGCCCCAATCAGTTGGGGGGGTAAGCAGTACTGATTTTTGTTAGAGGATAGCTATGGTTTAGCCTGTGCTGAGTTTTGAGTGGGAAAATGAGGGAGATGAGGGGTACAAAGTAAAATTTTCTCCTCCTGCTCCTTTGTCTGCCCCCTCTTTTCTCATTGGACAATTCTATTGGACAATTCTATAGAAAGTAAGTGATGTGTTGCCGTAAACTTTCTCGCGGCAAATTTCCCAAGCGGGAATCTCTGGCGGTGTCCAACCTTGTGAGGCGTGTTCAACTGCGATTTCACCGCTAGGATCTAAAAGTTGATAGTGAGCGATCGCTTCTAATACTGGCTGGTACAATGCACTGGCATAAGGTGGATCAAAGTAAATTCTATCGAATTGCTTGCCTGATAAAATCTTTAACTGTTGGACAATATCTCCCCGCAATACCCGAAATTCTTGCTCGGCATTAGCTACCTGCTGCCAATTTTGTTGGATGGTGGCACAGGCTCGGCTCGATTGTTCAATTCCCACTACTAGGCTGGCTCCTCTACACAAAGCCTCTGCGCCCATTGAACCAGTACCGGCGCACAAATCTAGCCAGCGACAACCTGCAATTTCTCCCTGCCAAATATTAAACACTGCCTCCCTTACCCGCCCACTGGTGGGTCTAGTTTCTTTTCCTGGTAAAGTTTTTAGGTGGCGATTCCCGTAAATTCTCAGGCTCATTGGTTATTAGTCATTGGTCATTAGTCATTGGTCACTTGTACTGAGCGTAGTCGAAGTATTAGTCATTAGTTTTAGACAAAGGACAAACAACAAATAACAAAAATAGTATTAGGCAGGAATTTTTTCGCGGACTTGAGCAACAAAATTAGATAGGATTTGCAATCCAATGTTAGAGGATTTTTCGGGGTGAAATTGGACTGCCATCAGGTTTTCGTGGGCGATCGCAGCTGTGACGGTTTGAGTACCGTGGGTGACGGTTGCTGCACGGATTAGCGGGTCTATTGGGTCAACATAGTAAGAATGGACAAAATATACCCAAGGATCGGACGGTAAATGCTCCCACAAAATACTTTTTGGTTGAGTCATTTCTAGTTGATTCCAACCCATGTGAGGAATAGTGATATCAGGTTCTGAGCGAAACCGCCGCACTTTTCCTTTGATAATTCCTAGTCCTGGTTGAGTACCTTCTGCACTTGATTCAAAGAGAATTTGCAATCCTAAACAAATTCCTAAGAACGGTTTACCAGATGCGATCGCTTCTTTAATAGGTTGTTCCAAACCACGCGATCGCAGGTGTTGAACTGCTGGATCAAATGCTCCCACTCCCGGCAGGACTATCGCATCTGCCTGCTCTAATTCCTTTGGAGAATAAGTAACATTAGGAGTTGCTCCAGCTTTTTCCAAGCCTTTACAGACTGAGTGCAAATTTCCCATCTCGTAATCTACGACCGCAATTACTGGCATTCACCTGCTCCTTGTAAATTTATTATGGAGGGTTTTTCTATTCTAAATAATATTTGTTATGAAGAAAAGAATTCTATTAATTTCTTTTGACATTTGCCTAAAAGATCAACAGTCGAATTCTTCTGATGATTTATTATTTGAAGTTACCAAACTTGATCTGATACCAGATGACTTAAGTTTTTACGCCATTTACCCGTAGATGTGCAACCTACCAGTACTCAGGTAATGGAAAAAAGCAATGCAATTCAACCTGATTACATTATCTGTTGTGGCATGGCTGTAAGCCGTACATAATTAAGTGGGGAAGCAGTTGCTAAGTAAGTAGGCGAGAATAAATCAAATTAGATTAAGTAATGTAAAAATCTTAAGATTATTTTCCAGTGAGAGCTTCAGCCCTCATTTGAGGACTGGAACCGCTCACTACAAACCTTTAATTATTTACGCCGCTTACTTAGCTAGTAGAGAAATTGTTTTGGAGAGAGCAGTTGATTTAGAAAAATTAGTGGCGGGAGCAGCAGCAATTGAGATTAGCCATGACTGCGGTAAATTTGTCTGTGTTCGCCTAGTGTCTAGCAAAGAGTACTTAAGCCAAAAGCAACTCACGGTACGTTGTATTTTTGCCCACGTTCCGGTTCTCACTCAAGAAAATTTGATGGGATTCTTGCAGATTCCGTATTAATTATTAACAAACTGGCACTTTCATCAAGTTGTTAATGTCTGTATGGTAAAAGAAATATCCAAGTATATGTTGCCATTGTTACTAATTTTCCCAATTGCTCAATTAACTCCTGCCACGCCACCACCTGAAGAAGTCGTACAACCACAAGAAGTGCGTCCTTTACCAGGACAATTGGATACAGTACCGACGTTTAACAGCAATAGTCCAGAGTTGGTTTTGAAAGAAGGAATTTTACTCTCCACCTTTCCACCAGATGGCAAAAAAGTGCCAACGGCGCATCTGAATTTTCCCTTTCGAGGACGATTTGATATTTTTGCCCACCATATTGCTAGGGCTGAACTAGCAGAGAATTTGCGTAGGCGTAGCCCGTCGGAGACATCGCTCTATCTAGGGATAATTTTGCATAACCCTAGTTCGGAAGCAGTGAAGGTGAATATTTGGCAGGCGGCGAGTTATTTGAGTCAACCGGATGCACCATTTATTCAGCTACCATCTTTTAGCCAAAATCTTTTGGGTACAATTTTTGCCGGCCCAGGCGATCGCGTTATGTCTGATGTGCTGAGGGGACGGCGACAAGAGATTTTTCCTGCCCAAATTGAGATTCCATCAGGGCAAAGTCAGATGTTACTAAATTTACCAATTCCTGTGCAGGGATTGACACCACCTCTCAATGGTCGGTCTACATTGATTCGACTGCAAAGTAATGGCACTGTCTATGCAGCTAGCCTAGCCATGTTTGCACGGGTGAATCCCGATGGCAGTGAGCGATCGCCGACTTTAGAAGAGTGGCAAAATTTACTCAATAATAGTGATGTGTCCGGGCCACGCGATAAAACCCCCACTCCTTTAGAAGAAACTGGCAAGCCAAGAATTTATGGGCGTGTTGCTGGAGTGGCTGCTGGTTCACGATGGAGAGCTTTATTAGTAGATAATCCTAAAGCCAGGTATCTAACTATTCCCCAGGCTGGTCAAGCGTTTTCTTACGCTCTAAGTAGCCTGCATGGTGGCACATTAGGAACCGGTCAAATTCAAAGTGCTACTATGCTGGTGCGCTATCCTGACACCGCATATCGCGCTCATGGCAACTATGGAATTCAATATAATCTCAAGTTGCCGCTATACAACAATACTCAAAGTCCTCAAACTGTTAGTGTGTCGATACAAACACCACTCAAGGAGGATCAATTAGGAAAACCGGGGTTACGCTTTCTTAGTACACCAGCCCGTCAAGTATTCTTCCGAGGGACAGTTCGGGTACGTTACAAAGATGAGCAAAATCAGCCGCAGACTCAGTTTGTGCATTTAGTGCAAAAGAGAGGTCAACCAGGGGAACCCTTAGTTTTATTAAATATGAAAGCTGGCGATCGCTCTTTAGTAGAAGTTGACTTTCTCTATCCGCCAGATGCTACACCTCCACAAGTATTAACAGTTTCAACTCAAGCTGAACCTCGGTAATGAGTCATGGGTAATGGGTAATAGCTTTTCTCCAATTACCTGTTACCAAAAAATATTAGTCAGCTGATTCAGAAAGCTCTACTGTTTACCAACTTGGCGCGGCTAAAAGGCACATCAGTCATAGATAACTTGTTCGGGGCGATCGCTTACCTAACAGGGCGGTGAATGTGATCCGTGAATTAACTTCTTCATATTGATAAAACTTTTCACCCCAAATTTCTGTATTTAGGCTGAATATTTATTCCGCCCCATGCGTTGCAATAGAAATAGCAGACTATAGCAGGCAATAAAGGGACGGCATGGCAAGCCATCAAAAAATCAATCAAGAAACTGAGTTAAATTCGCTCCAGAACCTTATTGGAATCCAGATTTTACTGGTAGAGGATGAGCCAGATATTGCAGATTTGCTCACCTTCGTTTTAGAAGCAGATGGTGCAGAGGTGATCGCTTTAAGCGATGCAGAAGCAGCCCTTGCTTTGGTAGAATCGCTTCATCCCGATATTCTGCTGTGCAATGTGAAATTGCCCGATCATGATGGAAATTGGTTAATTGAGCAAATTCGAGTGCATTCTTGCCTATCCTTAAGACAGTTACCTGCGATCGCTATCACTTCTTATACACGAGAAGTCTCAAGTCACAAGGCTTTGAATGCTGGCTTTAATCGATTTTTAGTCAAGCTTGAGAGTCCAGAGGAAATCGTAGATGAGATTATTCACCTGCTATCTATCGATCTTTAAAAATAAATACTCTGTCCTAATGTCGTTTTTGACACTGATTGTATTAATAGGTGCTGGAAGTACACAGCTACCTATATACTCGTATCCACTAATCAGTAGTTGATGAATCAAAACACTTGTTTGACCCTGTAAACTGTGTTTGTAAACGATAATACTTAGGAGAACCAGCAGGTTGTATGCTCCAAAGCTGTTCTGAGAAGTTACCACACTTAGCCATAACGGGCCAAAATTAAAGCATGGGTGACTTTTAGCTTTTGACTTCCACCTTGCGGTACTAGCGCGATTTCAGCACATTATTATTTTAATTTTCTACCTTTAAAGAAGTACTCCCAGTGTTCACAACTAAGGTAACGTTACAGTATTTGGGTGTTATCTCTGCCTTTTTGATTCTGTATCAAGGGTTGGTGTTCTAAAAATGAACTTGATTGCATGAAAAAGACAGAGAATGCACTTAAAGTTGAAACCCCTTTGTTGGTTTATTTTGCCCTTTACCCTTGGGCTTAGATTTGTTAACTTCTCCTAAAGCTTCTTGAAATAAATTGTGTAAATGTATGGGGACACTAGCAATTTCTGGTAACTCTGGCTCAATAGGTTTATTGAATTCTTGCAAAAGTGCGTCCAAGTCGCTTTCAAGACGAAACTCTGGACGTTGCAGAAATGTTTGCAACACATTTTCTAATTTACTTGGATACTGTTGCGCTAATCGATGCCAAATAAAAGCATTAATACTTTTATCTTCAAGGTAGTAGCGAACTAGTTTTTCACCCCCTTGAACACTTTGCCAGTCCTCTGCCGATAAAATTGCTTGTACCTTACTATATGTTGGTAAAAACATTTGTCCCCAACGGGGATGAGAAAGAGCAGTTACCTGTTCTGCTTTCTTGAGTTCAGGAGGCAAATCAACCTTTGGCATAACCATTTTGCTATTACTGCTTTTGCTGTTCAACATCTGAGAGACTACGTTGGAATCAGCACCAAATTCTTCTGCTGCTGCTTTTATTTCATCGTCTCCAATCCCAGCTGCTTCTGCTACTTCAGCCAAAGACTTAGAAGTATCAATTCCTGATTCTGCAAAGCGTTTTTCAGTAATTAATTCTTGGAATTCAGCTATTTTTTTATTAAGCTGGTATCCAGATAGTGTGATTTCATCAGTGCCAAAAAAGTCCACAAACTGCTGATGATATTGTCCTACTGACTGCCAAGCTTCTTCTAGTAAGTCTGGAGCATCGCTGTAAAGATTACTTTTATAGTTTTCTTTGAAATTACCAATTGCTACAGCTAGTTTTGGTTTACCTAATTTACCCATTATTGTGTATGGGCCAGAAAACATCCAGTAGCTATCGGTAACAGGAGAAATGCGAGTTAGTAAAATTTCTCCTACTTTCAACCGAGATATTGCCTGTAATGTTTGAGTATTATTTGGCTTGACGATGTAGCGTTTATCTGTCAACCAGTTCGTCAATTCAAAGCCATCAGGTAGAATATTAGTTATGGCAAATAAGCCAATAAAACTATGATGCCAACTGTTAATTAGCCTGCGATCGCTTTCTTCTAAATCTGGATTGCTTTCGATAAACAACTCTAATGGAGATTTATCACCGACTTTCCCGGCTGTCAGAAAGCTATCGATAGTTAAGTCCTGCTGTGTACTATCCCCACTTCCACGGCGCAACTGTGCGGCTGCATAAGTTTCGAGTGCTTGTGCTAGTTCGCCTTCAGCATCAAGGACAAAATCAACTAAGGCTTGTTTTAATTGGTGCGATCGTTCTAATATGACATCCACAAGTTAATCTCTCGGTGCAACAGATGTAGATTATAGCTCTTGAGAGAATTACAGCATCTAGCAATAGCTAGATTTATGCGGATTTAGCCGTAACCCAGAGAGACAATGGGTACTTTATCCCTATGGGCGAGAAGATATCATTCATTTGGCAAGTGTAGATTTTCGGTGTGCTGTTGCAGATTTATATGAGGACGTTACTTTTGAATCCCCCTAATTGACTGACTACTAGCTCGAAAGGTAGAAACCAGAATATTGAGGATTTAAAAATGTGTTTTTAGAGAGCAAAATAAAAAGGCAAAAGAAGATTTTCTTTTGCCTTTATTAATTTTTACCTTTTAATAGAAACGGGAAATTTCAAGTTTCTACTCGTCGTCGAAATCATCGTCCTCGTCTTCCTCTTCTTCCTCGAAATCGTCGTCGTCTGCTACTTCATCGGCGATTAATTCATCTTCCTCATCTAGAACTGACCTTTCTGCACGTCTGCTACCAAAACCAGATTCCCCAAGAGTAGGAGAATCTAAATTATAGGTGCGAGCTGTGCGGTCATCTAAGACCATATCCAGGGGATCATCAACTTCATCTAAGACACTACTGGTAATCTCAGCAGCATAGTCTTCAATCGCACCGGGTTCATCATAGGTATTGTAGCCAGTACCAGCCGGAATCAATCGCCCGATAATCACGTTTTCCTTTAATCCGCGCAGCCAGTCGGATTTGCCTTCGATAGCTGCTTCGGTAAGTACCCGTGTTGTCTCTTGGAAAGATGCGGCGGAGATAAAGCTGTCGGTATTCAACGATGCTTTGGTGATACCCAACAATACTGGGGTATACTGTGCCCTAGCACCGCCTGTAATTGCCATAGCTTCGTTCACCTGCTCAACTTGGCGCAGTTCTACCAATTCACCAGGAAGCATGGTGGTGTCACCACCATCATCAATCCTGACTTTGTTGGTCATCTGGCGAACAATCACTTCAATGTGCTTATCGGAAATATCAATCCCTTGAGATTGATACACCATTTGCACTTCATTCACCAAGAATGACTGTACCTTCTGCAAAGCATGGCTAGCACAAGCATAGATGCCGTCTTCAGAACCCAGGCTAAAGAAAATTTCCAAAATTTCGTGGGGATTGGATGGGCCATCGGTTAATGGTTGTCCCGCTAACACAATCGATCCATCTGGCACAATCAAATTTTGTCCTGGCCCTAGAGGATAATCTGTTACTACGCCATTTGATTCTACGACCTTGATAGCGATCGCTTCATCACCACTTTCAGCGTAAACTACCTTAACTTCACCCCCCCGGCGACATAAAATGCACGCTTCTTTGGGTTTACGAGCTTCAAGTAGTTCCTCAATCCGGGGCAAACCTTGAATAATATCTCCAGTTTTGGCGCGTTCAAACACCAGCAACACCAAGTTATCACCCCGTTGTACCAAATCGCCGTCTTCTATCTGCAACACAGCACCAGGGCTGACTCGATAAGGGCGACCTATACGGGTAGTAACAACGTAGTTTTTAGTACTCAGGGCTGATTCCTCACCAGATGCAGCAGTGGCACTTTTGATATCCACTACTTGTCCTGATTCTGGGGCAAAAACTCCAGGAGCAACTTCTGTACCTTCTACTAGCAAGTCACCCACTTTTACCTTTGGCTGAGTACTAGTATTAATGGTCAGCCTGTCAGCGTCACGCAGCACTAAGCAGCGACGCACGTTTTCGGTTCCTTTGCGGACGCCCCGCACTTCCCCGCCTTCTTTACACAAGATTTGGGTACGTGCTACCACAGATCCAGGGGCGATGGTAAGCCCATCGTGTACCTCAAGTGTGGTTTCGGTACTTCCTTGGGTGGCATCGGCGGTAATGTCTCGACGAATTACCAAGGATTCCAAAATTACTAGTTGTAAACGTTGAACTTCTGGGTCTTCAGTATCCTCTACTAATTCAATATCTGCTGCAAGGGGTGAAGCATTATGGTCTTGTTCCCCTTCTTGCTCAATTTCCAGCACTAGCTGGGTTCGCAGCAGTTCCACACCTTCAACAGATTTGACGCGTTCTGAATCTTTGTAAGGTAGTCGCTGCACAGCCCGCAACTGAATTGATCGCCCGGTTTGTTGACTCACCGATGTCGTTGATGGCACATCTGGATTATCCGGTACCGCAAACTCAACAACTGGACGACTCAACAGGGCGGGCCCTTCTGGTGTCTCCACATACTGGATATAACGCAATTCCGTGGCGACATTGCCTTGGAATTCCTCACCTGGTTGGATGAAGGTGTTATCTCGCCCGATGACTGATTCTGGATCGTCCACCATCAGCAGTTCCCCTGGCTTAACCACAACTTCCCGCAGGATGTCGTTTTTCTGGGTAACTTCTATTACACCACTGTTTTGGCAGAAGATATCTTTTACTACCTCGGTGCCAGCTTCCACAAACTGACCGTCTTCTACCAAGAGCAAGGAGATATCTTTATTAACTTCGTGGCTTTCTTCAGGAATCCACAACAGTGTACCGCCCTGCACGACTTCATAGCCCAGCTTGGCTTTGCCTTTTTTCTGGACTTCTACACCTGCGAATTTCAGGAATCCACCAGTGGTTGTCCGATAGCGGTCATCAATTAACTCAGCCACTACTTGACCATTTTGCACTTTTGTGCCTGGTGTAGCCCGGAGATTAAATACTTGGTTGTTGCCAGTGGAGACTAAGTAATTATTCCGCCCTTGGGAACTTTGGACTGTTACCGTAGCTTGGTCTAGTACCACAGAAGCAGTGATAATTTCAATTTCCCTGGTACTCTTACCTGGGGTAGCTTCTGGCAAGCGCACCACACCGCCGTGCAAACTACTTAACTTGGTTTCTGCTAAAACTCCATTAGATGCGATCGCATCACCATTTTTGACAAGCAATTCTGCACCAGGCGGCAAGTTGTAAACTTCCCCAGACAAAATCCAAATCAAACCACCGCGTGCGGCTGTGGTTGTGGTATTACCCTGACGGTCAGTTTTTTGTTCTGGAACAACTTCGGCAAATTGCACTTCCCCTGCTAAGTCAGAGGCTACATCTTTAACTGCTTTTTCTGTATTAGTCCGAGTTGTGCGTCCACCAAGGGCAACCTCTGCCAACAACTGACCTTGTTTTACCTTATTTCCATCAAATACATATAGTGTTGAACCTTGGGTAAGATGAACCTCTTGGTTCTCTGGGGTAACATCACCTACTTTTGTTGGCTCCAAAAGCATGATGCCATTAGCCTCAACATAGAGGGCATCTTCCCCGTGGCGGGTACGATATGTTCTAGTCTTCAGTTTGCGGGGAAGCTTGACAGTCCCATCGATTTTGGAACGAACTTGTTGCGCCACTTCTCCGGTAAACACACCACCTGTGTGGAATGTCCGCATGGTTAGCTGGGTACCAGGTTCGCCGATACTTTGGGCAGCAATAATCCCCACAGCTTCGCCCAAGTCCACCATCTTGGCGTGGGCCAAACTCCAGCCGTAGCAGTGTTGACAGACAGAACGTGCAGCTTCACAAGTTAGGGGACTCCGCAGCACAACTTCTGCTACCCCAGATTTTTCGATTTTCTTCGCCAAGTCCTCAGAAACTGGGGTATTGCGTGGTGCAATTACTTCTTTTGTCACCGGATGCAGCACATCTTCGCCAATTACCCGTCCCATCAAGCGGGTTCCTAGAGGGATCAAGGTTTTGGCACCTTCTGTCATTGGTCGAATGGGAATTCCTCTGGTGGTACCGCAGTCAAATTCCCGAATAATCACATCCTGAGATACGTCCACCAAACGCCGGGTGAGATAACCAGAGTCAGCCGTCCGCAAGGCAGTATCCACCAATCCTTTTCTGGCACCGTAAGACGAAATAATATATTCCGTCACAGTCAGTCCTTCACGGAAGTTGGTTTTGATGGGCAAATCTATAATTTCCCCTTGAGGATCTGCCATCAGTCCCCGCATCCCCACCAACTGCCGGACTTGAGATATGTTACCCCGTGCCCCGGAGAATGCCATCATGTATACGGAGTTCAGGGGATTAGTCTTCTTGAAGTGAACGACTACTTCATCTTTCAAGGCTTCACTAGTACCATTCCAAGTATCGATTACCTTTTGGAAGCGTTCTACTTCAGTGATTTCTCCCCGTTGATAACGGGTTTCAGTAGCGCGAATTTCTTCCTCGGCTGCCTCTAAGAGCAATCGCTTAGTTGGTGGTATCATCAAGTCATCTACACTGATGGAAACCCCTGCTTTGGTAGCGTAGCGAAATCCCAAATCTTTCAATTTGTCCGCCATCACTGCGGTTCGCGCTGTACCATAATTCGTAAAGGCCCAAGAAATTAAATTTCTCAGTTGACCCTTATCAACCACCCGATTGCGAAAAATCATTTTTTCGTTAGTCATTAGTCATTAGTCCTAAATTAATAGTTAGGAGTTAGGAGTTAGGAGTTACGAGTTTGTAATTAATAACTCCTAACTCCTAACTTTTCACTCCTCACTTTTAGCTTGCTAGTGCTTCCTGAATGGCATTGTTGTAAATAACGCGACCAGGAGTTGTGTATATATACTGCGAAAGTACATTGCCTTTAGCGTCTTGTCTGACTCGACGGAACTTATAGAGTAATGTGCGGGTACCATCCTCGTTTTCCGTCACTTTCACGGGTTCTGTATCCGGTTGGTCTGATTCTATTTCACCGTCAAACCGCACGTAAATATAGGCGTGCAAGTCAATTTGATCTTGCTGGAAAGCCATAATTACATCCTCTAGCGAATAAAAGTGCTTTCCTGCACCTTTTGTCGCACCGGGATTTTCTGCTGTTAAATAATACGCTCCCAACACCATATCTTGGCTAGGCGTGATGATGGGTTTACCCGTGGCTGGTGACAAAATATTGTTAGAAGCCAACATCAACAACCGCGCCTCAGCCTGACTTTCTAACGACAGAGGTACATGTACCGCCATTTGGTCGCCGTCAAAGTCGGCGTTAAATGCTGGACACACCAGAGGATGCAGTTGAATCGCTCTACCTTCTACCAAAATCGGTTCAAAAGACTGAATACCCAAGCGGTGCAATGTTGGTGCCCGGTTTAGCATTACAGGGTGTCCTTCAATCACCTCTTCCAGCACATCCCAAACACTGGGATCATTACGCGATATCAGTTTTTTCGCAGCTTTGATGTTATTTACCATGCCACTACGAATCAGGCGGTTAATCACAAATGGTTGAAATAGCTCAATTGCCATTTCTCTAGGCAAACCGCACTGGTGAATTTTCAGCTTTGGCCCGACAACAATAACAGAACGTCCAGAGTAGTCAACCCGTTTACCTAACAAGTTTTGTCGGAAACGTCCTTGCTTACCCTCAATAATGTCGGACAAAGATTTCAGGGGTCGGTTATTTGCCCCTACCACAGTCCGTCCCCGACGACCATTGTCAATCAAAGCATCCACTGCTTCTTGCAGCATCCGCTTTTCGTTCCGCACAATAATCTCTGGTGCCAAAATTTCTTGTAAGCGTGCCAAACGATTGTTGCGGTTAATTACCCGCCGATACAAATCATTCAAATCGCTCGTGGCAAACCGTCCGCCATCTAGTTGCACCATTGGGCGCAAGTCGGGCGGAATCACGGGAATGACTGCCATTACCATCCATTCTGGTTTGGAACCAGTAGCGATGAAGTTGTCAATCACCCGTAGTCGCTTAATTAGCTTGGCTCTCTTTTGTCCCTTGGCGTTGCCAATTTCTTCGCGTAGGCTTTCCGCTTCTTGTTCCAAATTGATATCGGCAAGTAAACGCAACAGCGCTTCAGCACCAATACCTACCTCTACGCCTTGCAGCACAGAATCTTCGCTATAAATTTGGTCTTCTATTTCCAACCACTGGTCTTCACTCAGTAGTTGTTTGTAAGTTAAAGTTTCGGCATTACCAGCACTCAGGACAACATAAGAGTTGAAATAGACAATCTGCTCGACATCCCGCAAGGGCATATCCAACAGGATGGAAATATAGCTAGGAATACCCTTGAGATACCAGACGTGAGCTACTGGTGCGGCGAGTTTAATATAGCCCATGCGGTGACGACGCACCCGTGACTCAGTGACTTCTACCCCACAGCGCTCACAGACAATACCTCTGTGACGAACTCTTTTATACTTACCACAATGGCATTCCCAATCTTTTGCGGGGCCAAAAATCCGCTCACAAAATAAGCCATCCATCTCTGGCTTGAGAGTTCGGTAGTTAATCGTCTCTGGCTTGGTAACTTCACCAACTACTTGACCATTAGGCAATGTTCTTTCGCCCCACTGCCGAATGCGTTCGGGGGAAGCCAAGCCGATTTTTACGTAGTCAAACTGATTAGTTTGGGCAGGTCTCATACTTAAATGCTGAGTTCCGAATTATGAGTTTTGAGTATATTTAGTTTTACAACATTTGGAACGGGGCATTGGGCATTGGGCATTTTTCCCATTCCCCATGCCCCATGCCCTATTCCCTAATTCTTATTCGTCATCATCCAGCGATTCGCGGGAAAGAGATTCGTAAGTTGGTCGGGGAGGTGTGCGACGGGCTGATTGGTCTGCCATCAAATCGACTTCCACATCTAGGGAACTGCCGTCTGCTTGGGTTTCTACCTTGTGTACGGCAATGTCTAACCCCAATGATTGCAACTCGCGCATTAGCACCTTAAAGGATTCTGGGGTTCCAGGTCGAGGAATTGCCTTACCTTTAACGATCGCATTTAACGCTTCATTTCGTCCTTGCATATCGTCAGATTTAACTGTGAGCAATTCCTGTAAGGTGTAAGCTGCACCAAAGGCTTCCAATGCCCACACTTCCATTTCTCCAAATCGCTGACCACCTTGTTGTGCTTTACCACCCAAGGGTTGTTGAGTCACCAGTGAGTATGGGCCTGTAGAACGGGCGTGGATCTTATCATCCACCAAATGCACCAGTTTCAGCATATAAGCTACACCGATGGTAATTGCTCGGTCAAAGGGTTCGCCTGTCCGACCGTCATACACCATGATTTTGCCTGGGTTATCTGGGTTATATACCCAGTCTTTCCCTGTTTCGTCCCGTGCTTCTTGCAATTTGCCATGTACGATTCGGCGCGATGTCTCTTCACCGTACATTTCATCAAAAGGAGTAATCTTAAATCGTACTCCCAAGGTCTGACCAGCCCAACCCAAGAGGCACTCAAATACTTGTCCGACGTTCATCCGACTGGGTACACCCAAGGGGTTAAGTACAATGTCCACTGGTGAACCATCGGGCAAATAAGGCATATCTTCCGCCGGTAATATCCGAGAAATAATCCCTTTATTACCGTGGCGTCCTGCCATTTTGTCACCAACTTGGATTTTGCGTTTTTGAGCAACATACACCCGGACTACCATATTGGCTCCTGGTGGTAGTTCATCGCCTTGTTCACGAGTAAACAAGCGCACATCAACTACGCGGCCTTTTTCACCGTTTGGTACTCGCAGGGAATTATCTCGCACATCCCGCGCTTTTTCACCGAAAATCGCCCGCAACAGTTTTTCTTCTGGCGGTTGGTCAGATTCACCCTTGGGTGTGACTTTTCCTACCAAGATATCACCAGCTTCTACCCATGCCCCAATGCGAATGATTCCCTGTTCATCCAACTGACGCAAGGCATCTTCCCCGACGTTGGGAATTTCTCTAGTGATTTCTTCTGGTCCCAGTTTTGTCTGTCTAGCTTCAATTTCATATTTTTCAATGTGAATTGAGGTGTAGACATCATCCTGCACCAGTCTTTCAGAGATTAAAATTGCGTCTTCGTAGTTATACCCTTCCCAAGGCATATAAGCAACGACGATATTTTGTCCCAGTGCCAATTCACCGCCTTCAGTGGAAGAGCCATCAGCCAGCACCTGACCAGCAACAACCCGTTCACCAATGCGGACGAGAGGTTTCTGATTTAAACAAGTGTCTTGGTTTGAGCGTTGGTACTTGGAAAGGGTGTATCTAATTTCAGGGGTGTTAGCTTTAGGACGGACGCGAATTTCTGTAGCATCCACATAAGTAACATCGCCATCGGTACGCGATACAACCACCATCCCGGAGTCTCTTGCTCCTTGGGCTTCCAAACCAGTACCCACCAGAGGACGCTCTGGTTTGAGCAGGGGTACTGCTTGTCGTTGCATGTTCGATCCCATCAGCGCTCGGTTAGCGTCATCATGCTCCAAGAAGGGAATCATGCTGGTTGCTACCGACACAATTTGTACGGGAGATACTGCTACGTAGTCCACCTGTTCTGGTGTTGTGGTGGAAAATTCTTGGCGATACCGGACTGGTACTAATGGCCCAATAATGTGCCCAGTTTCATCTACAGGAATATCTCCGGGAGCAACCCGCAGGTCGTCTTCTTCATCGGCTGTCATGTAGGCGGGAGGCTGGTCAAATCTGACTCGCCCATTTTCTACAGGTCTAAATGGTGTTTCTAAGAACCCATACAGGTTAACCCGCGCATGGGTTGCTAAGGAGCCAATCAATCCGGCGTTGGGTCCTTCTGGTGTCTCAATGGGGCAAATGCGTCCATAGTGACTAGGATGAATATCTCGCACGGCAAACCCAGCGCGTTCGCGGGTTAAACCACCAGGGCCAAGGGCACTCAGACGGCGTTTGTGGGTCAGTTCTGCTAAGGGATTGGTTTGATCCATGAACTGACTTAATTGGCTGGAACCAAAAAATTCTTTAATTGCTGCTACTAATGGTTTGGGATTCACCAAGGAAGCGGGAGTTAGCACTTCAGCATCGGATACGGTCATCCGTTCCCGAATGATTCTCTCTAAGCGGTTTAAGCCTACCCGCACTTGGTTTTGCAGCAATTCACCGACGCTTCTCACCCGCCGATTGCCCAAGTGGTCAATGTCATCTATGTTACCAATGTCATATTCTAGGTTGATCAGGTAATCTACGGCTGCCAAGATATCGCCAGCAGTCAACACGCGCATTGTGTCTGGGACAGAAAGGCGCAATTTCTTGTTGAGTTTGTACCGTCCAACGCGACCAAGGTCATAACGTTTCGGGTCAAAGAAACGAGAATCTAGGAGTTGTTGTCCACCTAATACTGTGGGTGGTTCACCAGGACGGAGTTTGCGATATAACTCCATCAGCGCTTCTTCTTCAGAGAATTGCCCTTCTTTTTCGATGGTTTTTTGGAAATATTCGGGGTGGCGTAAGGCGTCAAAGATTTCGTTGTCTGATAACCCTAAAGCTTTTAGAAGTACCTGCGCTGACAGTTTGCGGGTTTTGTCGATGCGTACCCACACCAAATCGTTACGGTCTGTTTCAAACTTCAGCCATGCTCCCCGGTTGGGAATTAAGCTAGCTGAATAAGTACGTCGCCCGTTTTTGTCGATTTCTGATTTGTAATAAACGCCTGGCGATCGCACGATTTGGTTGACAATTACCCGCTCGGCTCCGTTAATAATAAACGTGCCGCGATCAGTCATCAAAGGCAAATCCCCAATGAATACCTCTTGCTCTTTGATTTCCCCGGTTTCCTTATTAATCAACCGTGTGGGAACATACATTTGGACGGCATAAGTACTATCCCGCCGTTTGGCTTCTTCAACGTTGTACTTTGGCTCCTTGAGTTTGTAGTTATGACCCAAAAAGTGCAGTTCTAATTTGCCCGTATAATCTGTAATAGGACTAAAGGAGTTAAGTTCTTCTATCAGCCCTTCTTCCAAAAACCAGCGAAAGCTCGAACGCTGGATTTCAATCAAGTCGGGCAACAGAAAGGCGGGTTCCATGTATGTTTCTTTAGTCATGCCTCTTCCTTTGTCAACCTGGTAAAATTTTCCCTTGGACACTGCTGTTTTACGCTTCCCACTGCTAGCTAGTGTCCTTAGCTCTTTGGGAACTTCTTCTTACACACTTGCTATTTACAGGTGTGGGCAAACGCAGCCATTAAAGCTGGAATGAGCAATTTGGACAAGGGGGTAATCGCACAGAATCGGGGACTCAGACGCCAAAAACCCACTATAGTCTTGATTTAAGAAGAATATACAGTTGAGATATTTCTGAGTTTTATCTACTTTCTTCATTTCCCCTCCAAAAAGCGCGTTAATTTGCTGACGCACCTGTAGACGGTGTGTCTTAAATCTACCCGGCTATTTATCCTCTCAGTGATATCCTAGATATCCTAAGACTAAGGGAATGATCCGCACCTTGTCGGCTTTGAATCAGAATTACTTCATTTTGCTGGATTGTACTCACAAGGCAATTTCGTTTAACGATTTTGAATAGGTTCGATACACACCAAGCCGACGTTGTGCAATCTAGCTCAACTTCGGTTGGCACAGTTAGTCATGTGTGGAGAGCATCCGCTTGTAGAGATTTGGAGGATGGCCAAGCCGATAACAGAATGGAAAATTAGGCTCAGAAATTTTAGGTTCCTTCCTTTATTATCATTATGGCGCAAGCAAAATGTTTTTGAGGGAATAATATTACCATATTTTCCCTCTCTAGAGTTTTATTTTTTTTTAGCACAACGGAATATAAAGAGAATTATTGCACACTTTATATTGACAGACCAAATAATTCACAGGCATTCTGGGTGGTTTGATGGGCGATCGCCTCTACCGTCTCCTGACGCAGTTTAGCTACTTGCTCGGCTACATAAAGCACGTAGGCAGGCTCGTTGCGCCTCTCCCCTCGTTTAGGAACTGGGGCGAGAAATGGGCAGTCTGTTTCAATCAGTAGGCGATCGCTACTTACCATCGCCGCCGAGGATTGGATCGCTTTGGCGTTTTTGAACGTTACCGTCCCGCTAAAGCTGATGTAGAACCCTAAATCGAGAAACCATTGAGTTTCTTCTGGGGTTCCTCCCCAGCAATGCATGACGCCCCGCACTCTTTCTCCTTTGAGTTCCCGCCATTTTTGCAACACTTCTCTGGTGGCCACAGCAGCATCGCGGCAGTGGATAATCACTGGTAAGTTGAGTTCAGATGCGATCGCTAACTGTGACTCAAACACCATCAGCTGATGCTTATAGTTATCAGCTTTGTAAAAATCCAGCCCCATTTCCCCAATTGCTACCACATGAGAGTCAGAACTCGCTAAAGTTTTGATTTTCTCGGCTGTCTCGTTATTCCATTTCTCAGCATCTAAAGGATGTAATCCTACGGCAAAGCTGATTTCGGGAAACTCGTGCGCTATGGATTGAATACTGGAAAACTCCTCTGGGTGAACACAGGAATGTATTAAACGTACTACTCCTGCTTCTTGCCACCGCGATCGCACTGTTGCTAAATCCGGCTGGAAACTATCAAAGTTGAGATGAACGTGCGTGTCTATCAGTTGCATTCTTTGCCCTTTGTCATTGGTCATAAATTATTAGCCCTGATCACGACTAAGCACAAATGACCCTCCGGGTAAATCTTTTTCCTGCGATCGCTAAACTGCTCAAGAGGGAAACCACGCCAGCTACTCATTTTAATTCGCTCATGGGACAGCCCTGCGGTGGACGGGTTGAGAGGCATAGAGTAAGTGGTGTGGAAACCCTCAAGACTGCACTGGCTTGCCATTACCCTTCGCGTTTCACACCACTTGCAAGAACTTTGGGAAAGTCCGTAAAATAGTGGCTCTCTAAGTCAGAAGAGGGCACTGACTCACCAATGATTATTGAGCAACTGCTTGAGTTAGGGGTTTTAGTTTATGAGCCAATCTCGATTTTTTCCTTGCCCCATTGTTTGGGTGAAGGACACCCCGTTTCGTCGCTTTATCGATTTTGGCGTAAGCCTCGGATAAGCGAGCCTGTGCTTCTTGCTTTAATTCTGGGGTAGGATTAGCTGTATAGACAGCTACAGCATTAACGTATTTCTTCATCAGCGTCTTGACTGCTGATTTGTAAGCTTTGTTACGCAGTCGGTTACGTTCTGCGATTTCGGCACGCTTGAGAGCAGACTTTGTATTCGCCACAGTCAATTCCAAAAATACTATTAATATGTACACACACTACTAGACTTACTAATATAGCATCCAAATTGCCAATGTTATAATTTCCTAAAAAAAATCTATCATCAGGGATTGGGTACTGGAGATTGGGGAAGATAGTCTTTAGTCCCTACTTTGCAGTCTTTAATTTGCTGTGTCGTCAATTTAGGAAATGCGTTAGAATAAAGTACATCAAATAAAATAGTTTACCCTAACTCATCACCTGGTTAAGCAATGTGATTGCCAAATATGCTCAACAGGTGTATTTTCAAAGGCAAGAAACTGTAAATAGCTAAATTCCAGGGATTTAAAGTATAGAAGGATACTATAATATTGTCTCTGTACAGATGCTAACTAATAAAAGTTAGGAAAATAAAATTATAATAAGACCCTACCCCCTGTAAATCGGGGGGAATTGGATTTGTAAATACACCACCTGCACCCCGCAAGGAGTGAGGGTAAGGGCGTAAGAGTAGCGGGAAATGGCACGCCGGTTTCCTGCCGTTAGCCTACCAAGGCTGGTAGGACTGAGCAATTAAGTGGCCTTCTAAGCAAAGTATATGCTGGCAGACTTGAGAGTATCAAAAAAATCTAGGTTAAGCTAGAGAAGAGAATTAGAGTCAGCTTGCACACCCCAGTGGGTCAAGAGCAATACTAAATCTCAGGTGTGAATATTATAATTTTGGCATTGTCCTTACTCCATGCTGCGAATCATTACTCAGCAGGCAGACGTCAGAGCAGAACTACAACGGATCTGCGATCGCACCCATGACGAACAGGTGCTTCACAAAGAAGCAACGGTGCGGGAAGTTTTGCAAGCAGTGAAGCGCCAAGGCGACAAAGCTGTATTGCATTACACAGCCGAATTTGACAAACAAACCCTGAAAGCAGAAGAACTCCGAGTTACAGGCTCGGAACTAGATGCAGCCTATCAGCAGGTGTCAAAAGAGTTGTTGGGCGCACTTCGGCTAGCTTGCCGCCAAATTGAAGCGTTTCATCGTCAGCGAGTCCCAAAAAGCTGGGTACACTTTGGCGACGATGAAGTAGTGTTGGGCAAACGCTACACCCCCGTAGATCGGGCGGGGTTGTATGTGCCTGGTGGCCGTGCCGCCTATCCCAGTACAGTGCTGATGAATGCAATTCCGGCTCATGTTGCTGCTGTACCTCACGTTGTGATGGTGACACCACCAGGCCCAGGGGGTGCAATTAACCCAGCAGTCTTGGTAGCTGCCCAAGAAGCAGGAGTGCAAGAAATTTATCGCATTGGGGGCGCACAAGCGATCGCTGCTTTAGCCTATGGCACAGAAACGATTCCGAAAGTGAATGTGATAACTGGGCCTGGTAACATTTATGTCACCCTAGCGAAAAAACTTGTCTATGGCACCGTTGGCATTGATTCTTTGGCAGGCCCCAGCGAAGTGCTGGTGATTGCTGATGAAACCGCAAATCCGGTGCATGTAGCTGCTGACTTGCTAGCCCAAGCCGAACACGATCCAATGGCGGCAGCAATTTTGCTGACGACAGATGCGGCTTTGGCGAAAAACGTGCAATTAGCCTTGGAAAGGCAGCTAGTTGATCATCCACGGCGAATAGACACAGAAAAAGCGATCGCTCACTACGGCTTGATTGTCGTTGTAGAATCTCTCCAAGCAGCAGCAGAACTCTCAAATGAATTTGCTCCCGAACACCTGGAATTAGAAGTTAAAGACCCTTGGGCGTTATTACCACAGATTCGCCACGCTGGGGCAATCTTTTTGGGTTACTCTACACCAGAAGCTGTAGGGGACTATTTGGCTGGCCCTAACCATACTTTGCCAACTTCTGGCGCTGCCCGCTATGCTTCGGCATTAGGGGTGGAAACTTTCCTCAAACACTCTAGTATTATTCAATACTCGCAAACCGCACTGCAAAATGTGGCTAGTGCTATCGATGTGTTAGCAACAGCAGAGGGATTACCTTCTCATGCTGATTCAGTTCGACGCCGAATTCAGCAAGAAGAGTGATTTAGAATAGTTAATTTTTTCTAAGACTTGTTGACAGAAGTCACTTGATAGGCTAGACATAAAAGTTTCGTAATAGTGAAGCGTTAGCGAGGTGGGAGCGTCTGACTTGCTAACGCCTTTGGCGTCTTTCCTTCTCCCAAAGCTACGGTGTACACACAAGTTATTCTATTACCCAAAAGTCCTCCAAAACCTCACCCTGTCCTATCGGACATCCCTCTCCTTAGCAAGGAGAGGGACAGGTTTTACAACGTAAAACCAGGGTGAGGTATCTCAGTGGCTCTGAGACTTAACCGTAAATTGCCTCTAGAAAGACTTGTATGTACACAGTAGTGGCGAAAATATTTTCTAAGCCAGTTGCTGCAACCCACTAACATCAAAGTGGGGTGAAACTGATCTAAACTGCGTCCACCTTGAAAACTGTAGTTCTTTCCGTATGAACAGAAAAAACCCTCATCCCCCAGCCCCTTCTCCCAATATTGGGAGAAGGGGAGCCGGAAAAAAGTCCCTCTCCCTACTAGGGAGAGGGATTTAGGGTGAGGGCAAAAACTACGGTTCTCAAGATAGATGAGGTTTATAGCAAAGCCTCGAATATATATACTAAGTAGGCAGCGGGAAAAATAATTTAGTGTCGCTGCCAACAAGTTTTGCTACATACTTATGTAAGGAGTCTACTCTTATTAGGAGACGAGAGCGGTGCTAAAGAATATTTTGGTAGCTCTGGACGGTTCGGAAATTGGAGAACGAGTAATACAGAATTTAGATACTTTGGCGTTGTCAAAAGATGCCAAGGTTATTCTCTGTCATGTATTTCCCACGCCAGAGTCAGAGATGGAACTACCTGCTGATCGTCCCCAGCCAGAGTCCCCAACATTTTCTTATTTTCATATTGAAAAACAACTGCAAGCCTATCAGGAAAAGTTATCAGTCACCAGTGAGTTAGAACTGGTAACTGGTGATCCTGCTGAAGAGATTATTCGGCTTGCCAATATTTACAAAACTGACTTGATTATTATTGGCAGCCGGGGATTGATGGGGATGAAGCGAATTGTCCAGGGTTCTGTTAGCAGTCAAGTTGTGGAAGAGGCTAATTGTTCGGTGTTAGTCGTCAAAGCAAGGTAAAAATTTGCAACGGGAAGCAATGACTATAACCACCCCAAAACTAACCTTTGAAGAATATCTAACTTATGATGATGGCACTGATACGCGCTATGAATTGGTCAATGGAGAACTAATTCCCATGAGTCTAGGAAGTGGACAACATGGGGCGGTAACAGAATTTCTCAATGTTTCTTTCCGAGCAGAAATTCTCCGGCTAAAGTGGGATTGGACTTCTAAACAAATGGTTATCGGTGTTCGTTCGCCTCGTGCTGGGAGATGGGATACATCAAGGATTCCAGATGTAGTAGTGATTCCATTGCCTCAGTGGCGAGAGTTGAGAAATCGAGAGGCAGTTATTGAACTCAATGAATCACCTCCGTTGTTGGTGGTGGAAGTCGTTAGTGAGTCAACAAAGATTGTAGATTATCGAGCCAAGCGAGTTGAGTATAACGTTTTAAATATTCCAGAGTATTGGATTGTCGATCCATTAACGAACAAAGTGACTGTTTTCACATTGATAGAAGAATTATACGAACCAGTAGAGTTTGTTGGTACTCAATGCATTCAATCTCAAACTTTTCCAGAGTTAAAATTAACAGCTGAACAAGTGTTAACAGCCGACAATTAAAAATAATTTAAGGATTTAAAAAATCTAAATGCTCACCTGGTTGGTGGCGTAACTTCTTTAGAGAACCTTGCATTTTCAATTTACCTTAGTCGCAGCAGTACAATCCAATAGCCCGATTGATATTTTTCAGGTAGTTTACTAATAAAATGGTCTGCCATAATGTTTGGCAATGGAAGCAAGACAAGCAGCTCCACAATCTTCTCCGCTATGTTGTGCAACAACTTGGTATCTCATTTCGCACTCCAGTATCCAATAACATTGGGACAGAACCCAAAAAATAGCAGGGTTTTGTCCCTGCGTGGTTAAAATTTTGACCAAGAGCCTAGTTGTACTATTATTCCCTTATATTTCCTAGTCGGGACGATAGCCTTTTTAAAAGTTTTTTTCTAGTTGTAATTCCTTTGAGTATCTGTACATTTCGTCCAGATACTCCGTTTTGTACAGATACTCCGTTTTGTACAGATACTCCGTCTTGTACAGATACTCCGTCTTGTCCAGGTGCTCCGTCTTGTCCAGGTGCTCCGGCTTGTCCAGTAGTAGTATTAACTATACTCTGACCACCAGACAGGTTTGCTTCTTCGGCTTCAGTTAGTGAGATAAACATTGGAGATGTTTGAGTGCTTTTCATAGTTAACTTAAAGTTATCAGTTATCAGTTATCAGTTTTGAACTTTTGGCAAAGCTGTTTTCACTTAAAGATAACGAGAGCAAGCGCTCACCAAAATTGTTCTATTCCATATCTCAACCGAGAAAATACCGGGAATTTTGGTATTTTTACCTTACTCCAAACGAATAGACAGACTTGCTTATTCGTTTGGAGTAAGTTCTGTAAAAACAGCTTCGTTGTGCACAAGTTATTAAATTGTGATGAATATGGTCGATTTCTTAAGAAGTAGCAGCGCTTGTTTCCCTACTGGACGACTGAAAGGTGAACAGTATGTTTAGGGAAAAGCGCTGCTGAAGCTTATCGACGGTTGCTGGTGGCAACGTCAATGTTAAGTTTGTTTAAGAAAAGTAGATGGGTAACAAAAAACTATGTAATATTACCCGGATAAAGAAATAGCTAATGGCTGGTAGGTCAATTAGCAATTAAGGTACGTGCAAAAGTAACTTCACCTGCGGCAACAGGGTAAATTATTTAAAACGTGACGTTTTATTTCTCTAAAGACGCGGTTAATCGTGTCTCTCAAGGCGCGGTTAATCGTCTCTTGACGTTTATTGTTTCCCTTCTACTAAACCTCATAGTTTTGCCTATGGCGATGAATTTTCTATCCGTTAGAACTTCCACCAGCTCCACCAGCTCCACCAGCCCCACCAGCCCCACCAGCTCCACCAGCTCCACTAGTTGTAGTTCCTCCATTAATAGGGCTACCATTAATAGGCCCGGCGGTTCCGATAACAACGCCACCTATGGCAGTAGAGTCGCCGCCTCTGCCGCCTCTGCCGCCTCTGCCGCCATTGCCGCCA
>JAHCSU010000123.1 GCA_023522315.1 Nostoc sp. CCCryo 231-06 | reverse complement strand
CGTTCATCCACCTCGGAACTGGATGAATCCACCTCAGAACTCCGTTCATCCACCTCAGAACTCCGTTCATCCACCTCGGAACTGGATGAATCCACTTCAGAACTCCGTTCATCCACCTTGGAACCTCAAATCTCCCAATCCCGAATTCCCAAAGTTGGCATCCTTTTTTACCGCGCTCATTATTTAGCGGGAAACACTAAGGTAATTGATGCTTTATGCGAAGCTTTGGTACAGAAAAATTTACAACCTGTACCAGTGTTTGTTTCCTCATTGCGTGAACCCGATGTGCAAGTTGAGTTGAGTGAATTTTTCCAACCCAAAGAAGCCGATTCAATTGCTGTACTGCTGAATACCACCAGTTTTTCTCTAGCACGGTTAGAAAGCGAAACACCCCAAACTGAATTATGGGAAAAATTAGATGTACCTGTGTTGCAGGTAATCCTCAGTGGCGGATCAATTGAGCAGTGGGAATCACAGTTTCAAGGGCTTTCTCCCCGCGATATTGGGATGAATGTGGCGCTACCAGAAGTAGATGGACGGATTATTACTCGTGCTGTGTCTTTTAAAGCAGTACAAACTCGTAATCCTCATTTAGAGACAGATGTGGTAATTTATGAACCAGTGAGCGATCGCATCGAGTTCGTTGCTAAACTAGCAGCAAATTGGGCGCGTCTGCGTGACAAACCACCCCAAGAGCGGCGAATTGCCCTAATTTTGGCAAACTACCCCAACCGGAATGGCCGCCTCGCCAATGGTGTGGGACTGGACACTCCAGCTAGTTGTGTAGAAATCCTGCAAGCTTTACATCAGGCTGGGTATGAAGTAGAAAATCCACCTGCTCAAGGAGATGAGTTGATTCAACGCTTGACAGATGGCGTAACCAACGATCCGGAAGGTCGAGAATCGCTTCCTGTACACCAAAGTGTTTCTTGGGAAGAGTATCAAGAATATTTTGCTTCTTTGCCGCCAGCCGTGCAGCAAGGTATTAGTGAAAGGTGGGGAAATTTAGAACAGGTGAGCAATCAAGAATTCTTCCCCTCTGCCTCTATCCCCGTTCCCGGAATTAAATTCGGCAACATTTTCGTGGGAATTCAGCCAGCAAGGGGTTATGATAATGACCCCAGTTTGAATTATCATGCGCCGGATTTAGAACCAACCCATGCCTATTTAGCTTTCTATTATTGGGTAAGAGAATGTTTTGGTGCTGATGCTGTAGTTCATGTGGGAAAACACGGAAATCTAGAATGGCTACCGGGTAAAAGTGTGGCTTTATCCAGTAATTGTTATCCAGAAGTAGCTTTCGGCGCACTTCCCCACCTGTACCCGTTTATTGTGAATGATCCTGGTGAAGGTTCCCAAGCTAAACGTCGCGCTCAAGCGGTGATTATAGATCACTTAACGCCGCCCATGACTCGTGCAGAACTCTACGGTTCGTTGCAACAGCTAGAAAATTTAATTGATGAGTATTATGAAGCCGACAGTTTAGATCCTTCTCGTTTGCCAGTAATCCGCGATCGCATCCACGAACTGGTGATCAAAGAAAATCTCCATCTAGATTTAGGAATCCAAAATGAAACAGAAATTTTTAAGTCTGAATCCTTAATTTTGAATTCTATCGGTGGCTATCTTTGTGAATTAAAGGAAGCCCAAATCCGCGATGGGTTGCATATTTTTGGGCAATGTCCCCAAGGACGGCAACTGCGAGATTTAATAGTAGCGATCGCTCGCATACCCAATCGCCATTCTTCAGGTATTACCCGTGCGATCGCTCAAGATTGGGGTTTAGACTTCGACCCCCTCACAGCAGATTTGTCAATGCCTAGCGGTGAATACTCAATAGTCAATGGCACAGAATGCCGTACCCTCGGCGATATCGTCGAAGTCCTAGAAGAACACGCCGCCCTCTTAGTAGAACAACTAATAAATCAGGATTCAGAATTCAGAATTCAGAATTCAGAATTTATAAATCAGGAATCTTGTACAGACGCGATGAATCGCGTCTCTACATGGATACGCGATCGCCTGCTTCCCGCTTTACAACAAACCGATCAAGAAATCACCCATTTATTACACGGACTCGATGGCGGTTACGTTCCAAGCGCTCCATCTGGCGCACCCACGCGCGGACGCCCAGAAGTTCTACCAACAGGGAGAAACTTTTATTCTGTCGATATTCGCGCCATTCCCACAGAAACAGCTTGGGATATCGGCAGAAAAGCTGCTGAAACCCTCGTAGAATATTACACGCAAGAGCATGGCGAGTATCCCAAAACACTAGGCTTATCATTGTGGGGAACAGCCACCATGAGGACTGGTGGTGATGATATTGCCGAAGCTTTGGCTTTACTCGGAGTCCAACCTGTCTGGGATGGTGCAGCGCGGCGAGTAGTAGATTTTGAAATTTTGCCCCTAGCGATTTTGGGGCGTCCCCGTGTAGATGTTACCTTGCGAATTTCGGGATTCTTCCGGGATGCTTTTCCTAACTTAATTGATTTATTCGATCAAGCGGTATCAGCAGTTGCAGATTTAGATGAACCGCCAGAACAAAATCCCCTCGCGGATGCAGTTCGCCAAGAGACTGATTTGTGGACAAGCCAAGGATTAACTTTAGAAGCAGCAGTGGTGCGATCGCGCTATCGCATCTTTGGTTCTCGCCCAGGTGCTTACGGCGCAGGACTCCAAGGTTTAATCGAATCGCAAAACTGGACAGATGACGAAGATTTAGCCCGCGCCTACATCAACTGGAGTTCTTACGCCTACTCATCGGGAAGCGGCGCAGAGGAACAGGAAAGCAAGGGAGCAGAAATTCTTCCTAATTCCCAATCCCCACTCCCCACTCCTAACTCTTGTACAGACGCGATTCATCGCGTCTCTCCTAACTCCCCCCTCCCCTCCCCCGAAGCCTTCAAGCAACGCTTGGCGCAAATGCAAGTTGTCCTACACAATCAAGATAATCGTGAACACGATCTACTAGATTCTGATGATTATTACCAATTTCAGGGTGGCTTAACTGCGGCGGTGCGTTCTCTACAGGGAAAAAATCCTCAAACTTATTTTGGTGATAATTCTATACCTGCCCAACCACGAGTCCGCCAACTCAAAGAAGAAATTGCCCGGGTGTATCGTTCTCGCGTAGTTAATCCCAAGTGGATTGCCGGAGTCATGCGCCACGGATACAAAGGAGCCTTTGAAATGGCGGCGACGGTAGATTTTTTATTCGCCTACGATGCAACAGCTAAATGTGTCGAAGATTATATGTATCAAGGCATAGTAGAAGCTTACTTGCTCGATCCAGTAGTCTCGGAATTTATTCAGGAAAAGAACCCTTATGCACTGCGTGATATTGCAGAAAAATTATTAGAAGCACACAAGCGCAATTTGTGGGAGGATGTAAATATAGGAACATTAGAAGCTTTGAGGAACCTAGTACATCAAGCTGAAGCAGTGATCGAAGAAAAATCAATGGTATAGGAAATAAATATGGAAAATCTTGCGTATTTGCACTTAGCTTTCGCCTACGAAGATAGCACACCCAGTGAATTGGTCTCCTTCAGTTCTTTGTTTAACAAAGCAGCTGCACCAGACTGGAAACGGCTTTCAGGTAGGGCTTGGAAGTATATGTTGCCCCTTGCTCTGTCTTTATCTATTCTTGGCGCCCTCAGCAGCGTCATGGCACTGCAAAAAGGCGATCAAGGCCCTTCCGTCAGAAATCTACAACAAAATTTGAAAACAGCAGGTTTTTACCAATCTTCTGTTACCCAAGTATATGACGCATCCACACAAGAAGCTGTGCGGCGCTTTCAAAAGGCCGCTGGTTTACCAGTGGACGGCATTGTTGGAGCAAACACCCTGCAAAAATTAGAAAGTTGGCAAGCGAAAAAGCCCACAACTAGGGCTACACAAGCTAAAAGAACCACTGCTGTAAGCGCACAAGCCAAAAAGTCCAGCACTACTAGTTCAGCAACTAGCCAGCGCCGCAATCCTAATTACCTTGCTAAAGGGGCTGAAGGTGAAGATGTCAGAGCTTTGCAAGAACGCTTAAGAGTCGCAGGCTTTTATTACGGAAACGCCACAGGAATATTTGGCCCAATTACCGAAGAAGCTGTCAAGCGATTCCAAGATTCTTACAAATTAAGCGTTGACGGTGTTGTTGGCCCAGCAACATTAGGTAAATTGCCGGGAGTTGGCATCGGTGATGGAGAAGAGGCTCCCACAAAGGTAGTCAATCGAAATAAATTTCGTATAGGCGATCGCGGTGAGCCAGTTAGAGTACTTCAAGAACAATTGATCCAGGCAGGATACTTAGAGGGAGAGCCAAATGGCTACTATGGCCCCTATACTGCCGATGCTGTACGGAGATTCCAAGCAGCTAATTACTTGTCAGCAAGTGGTGTTGCTGGCCCAACTACGCGAGCTAAGTTATATAGCTCAGTTAATCCTACTAGCAAAAGCGAATTTAATACCTTAGAAATCCAAACGCGACTACGGGAGCGGGGTTTTTATAAAGGCAAGCTGAACGGTGTGATGGCCTCTGACACCAAAAAAGCGATTAAACAAGCCCAAGAATTCTACGGCATCAGTCTCAAGGATCTTAAGAGCGGACGCTTTTAACATCCGCTTTGGCGTTGTTAGTATCAGTCCCCAACTGGTTGCTTGCCTCCAGTAACAGCAAATTACGAACTGCTCAAAATTCCATTTATTTGGTTAATTTGAGTAGTTTTGTTTTTTATCTACCCAAGTGCTAAAGCGGCATCAGTGCCCGTTGGCACTTGGGACACACTGCATGGATGGTCATTTGACAGTCCAGCAGGTGAAAACCTTCTTTTTGAGCGGTTTTCGACCCAATTTTTAAAATTGAGTCGTTTTTGAACTCAATGGTTGAGTTGCATCTGACACAAATTAGGTGATGGTGGTGATGGGGATAGGGCTGGTTGATCTCATAATGCTTATGTCCCTCGCCCAGTTCTAGTTCCCGTAAAAGTCCCATCCTTGCCATCAACTTCAAAGTCCGATAAATAGTTGACAGACTGATCCCTTCACCATCAGTTTCTAGCCGATGATAAAGATCCTCCGCACTCAAATGTTCACCTTGCGGAAGTTCTTGAAAAATGTGTAAAATTGTTTCGCGCTGGGGAGTTAATCGCCAGCCTCGTTCATTCAGTTCTGCCTTGAGTGAAGTAGTTGTGTAGACAGTCATACTAATATTTCTCAACAAAGCTCGTTAATTGAGAATATAACAAATCTTGGGAGCAATTTGCAACAATCATTGCCTATTGAGAATATATGCTAAATATTTAAGAACAATTCATCAAATCTTGATCAAAATTCAACTAATAAGCTGTAGTGCATTTAATTTACATACAGCTAATAGTTAGGATACTTGTAACGATTGCATCCCTTGACTTTAAATTTTGCATAAGTGAATTTTGAATTGCTCAGTTGATCCTTACCTTCAAGATATCTGAGCAAAGGTCTGGGGAAACTTTTGTACATTTAATGCAAATAATTGGCTACAAGCTTCTAAAAGGCTTTTAATCTGGGATCAAATCAGCCTTTTGTCCGTAGTCATTTGTCAAGTGTAGTTTTCTAATGACAAATGACCCTGCGGGTGAGCCAGTTGCTCATGGGGGAAACCCCCAAGACCGCACTGGCTCACTAATGACAAATGACTTTTGATCATTGACTAACTTAGAGACTCCAAATAGTCACGGATGAGGTTGCGACGCTTGGGTTGACGTAGCTTTTGCAAAGCCTTGGATTCTATTTGTCTGACTCGTTCCCGCGATAAGTCAAGAGCGCGGCCAATTTCTGCTAAAGAATAAGGATGACCATCTGCCAAACCAAACCGCATCAAAATTACATCGCGTTCCCGGCTAGTCAAATCTGACAGAAGATGATGCAAATCTCTTTGTAAAGATTCTCGCATTAACATCTCTTCTGGGGTTACACAGTCAGTTTCGATTAATTCGCCTAACTCAGTGTCTTTATCCTTTCCTACTTTGGTTTCCAAAGAAACGGAGCGAGGAACCCGCAACAAAACTTCTCGGACTTGGGTCGGTGTCATCTCTAACTCAGTTGCTAAATCTTCTAGAGTTGGGGTGCGACCTTTTTCTTGAGCAATTTTGCGTTGAGCCTTTTTGATTTTGTTTAACTTTTCGGTAATATGAACCGGAAGGCGGATCGTGCGACTAGAAGTAGCGATCGCTCTTGTAATTCCCTGACGAATCCACCAGTAAGCATAGGTACTGAAGCGATAACCCTTAGTTGGGTCAAATTTTTCTACAGCCCGCTCCAAACCTAGTGTCCCTTCTTGGACTAAATCCAACAATTCCAAACCACGATTTTGATACTTCTTAGCAACAGACACAACTAGGCGAAGATTAGCCTTAATCATGTGTTCTTTTGCTTGCAGTCCTTGGGACTGAACTTGCTCCAACTCTTCTACAGTCAACTTGGCAATTTCTGCCCAGCGACGTTTGCCATTTGCCAAAGTTGGCCTAAGATCGGATAAAACTATATCAGCAGTAGCAGCCCATCTTTCCAAAGACGGGCGATGTCCTAGTTCCGAGGTCAGACGTTCTTGAACTTCAACTAACTTCAGATAGGGCGTAATTACTTCATCCCCTTCCTTGGCGGCCTTAGCAAGTACTATCCGCATCCGCAAGTAGCGTTGGACTTTTTGAGCTTCTGAAACTTCTTCATCCCGCCCCAACAAGCGAACCCGACCAATTTCTTGAAGATATAGACGTACTAGGTCTGTACTCCGACGGTTAGTGTTAGCAGCAAAGTTAGCATTCTCAGCAGAAGCCATCTCTAGCTCCTGTAAATCATCTACCGATAACTCACTGTCATCAACCGTGAGATCCGAGTCCAAAGCCTGGCGGGACTTTTTGGTATTGTGGGGGGCATCTGCATAAAAAGATGTTGCTGGCATAAAGATCGTCTCAATGGCTCCAGGTAACAATAGATTTCGGTCAGCTTAGATTACGGTCAGCTATTCAACTGTTGCTATTGTTCCCGTGATTTACGATGAACTAACATGGTTGAACGTTCCATTACAATTTTTTTTAGAAATTAATTGTAAGGGTTTCATTGGATACAGCATTACTGAACTTAATCGGCTGCTAAACTTTTGATTAAACCAATAGCTATTCAAATCCGCAGTTGGGCTTTCAATATTTAAACTACTTAGTTAACATTTCAACCTAGATGGTTTTTGATAGTAACTTTTGTAACACAGTATAAACATCCTTAAGTGAATGTCATCTTTATAATTGGCATAGTCACATTTACATGGCTACAAAAGTAATATCCTGACGATTTACTAATTTTTTCTCAGGATTAATCTGGTATAAGTAGAGCTAATAGATATCGGCGAAGTGATTAGTATTAACTGCAAAAATTCTATCGATACGGAAATAGAAAACGTGGGGAAGTTATTAAATACTCTCTCCGTGTCGTGCTAACCGGTCAATTTCAACTTGACTAGAACACCAATTCAGTAATCCTAGAAGAACCTTTTTGCTTGGGGGAGAAGGGAGTTTGGCTCCCCCAACGCTAGCAGGGAAGGGGGGGTTAGGTTTTTGATTGTTGAATTGATGCTCTAGTAGTTGTACTCTGGCTTGATATCTCGCAGCATCAGTTCATCAAGCGCTTGTCGGGGTGTGACTTCACCCTGAAGTAACCGATAAACTTGCTCAGTAATTGGGACTGCTATGTTTTGTTGCTTGGCTCGTTGCATCAAAACCCGGCAAGTGTTCACTCCTTCAGCAGTTCCTTGTAAATTTTCGAGAGTTTCTGTAAGTGACTTACCACCAGCTAGCTGATAGCCGACTTGGTAATTGCGACTTAAGGGACTATTGCAGGTTGCTAACAAATCTCCTAGACCCGATAAACCATAAAATGTTTCTGTCTTTGCACCCCAGTCATTGCCGATGCGAACCATTTCTGTAAGTCCACGGGTGACTAAAGCAGCTTTGGCATTGGTTCCTAGTTGTAAACCATCGCACACACCAGCTGCGATCGCAATCACATTTTTTAGTGTTCCCCCCAATTCCACCCCCAAGGGATCGGGATTGGTGTATACCCGAAAACGCCCAGAAGAAAACACTAACTGCACTACTTCCGCATCTGTGGGAATATTACTGGCTACCACCGTGGCTGCTGGTAATTCCATTTGAATTTCTTTAGATAAATTAGGCCCAGAAAGTACAACCACTGCATGGTTAGGGAATATTGTTTGCCAAATTTGTGAAGGCGTGCAGGTAGTTTGGGGATCTAAGCCTTTCGTCGCTGTGACAAAAATTGTCTCTGGAGAAATGGGGAAAGACTGGACTTGGTAAGCAACATCTCTCACACCAATCATTGAGATAGCAGAGAGGACTATTTGGACATCTTGCAGCACTGTTTGGAGAGTTTGGGAACCTTGACGCGACCAAACACGCACCTCATGACCATTTGCCGTTGCTAGATTTGCTAGAGATGCACCCCAAGCACCTGCACCCAGAATTGCAACGGATTTTGGATTTTGAATTTCGGATTTTGGATTAGTCATTACTCAACAGTCAAAAGTCTCCCTATTTCTCCATTTCTTCACTCGCCAATCTAAAATCTAAAATTGGCTGCGGGGGTAACGTTCCATTAATTCCCTGACTTCTTCTGCATGATATGAGCTTCTTGTCAATGGTGAAGAAACAACTTGTAAAAATCCTATTTCTTCGCCGAATGCCTTCCAAGCAGCAAATTGTTCTGGGTTGATAAATTCATTTACTTGCAAGTGTTTTTGACTGGGTTGGAGATATTGCCCAATTGTCAAAATGTCACAATCCACAGTTCGCAAGTCTTGCATGACTTGACGGATTTCTATGTCAGTTTCACCGAGTCCAACCATGATGCCGGATTTAGTGTATGTGCTAGGAGAAAGTTGGCGAGAGCGCTGCAATAATTCTAATGTGCGATCGTAGTTTCCTTGGGGACGCACCCGGCGATACAGGCGTGGAACAGTTTCCGTATTGTGGTTTAATACCTCTGGCGCAGCTTGTAGAATCAATTCTAGAGCATTCCAATTACCGCACAAGTCAGGAATTAGTACCTCAATTGTGGTGTTGGGTGAAACAGTGCGAACCGCATTAATACACGCTATAAACTGAGACGCGCCACCATCTGCCAGATCATCTCGGTTTACAGAAGTGATCACAACATGGTTAAGTTTCATGCGGCGAACAGCTTCTGCTAGTCGTGCAGGTTCGGTGGGGTCTAGTGGTTTGGGTTTTTTCTCAAAATCAATATCGCAGTAGGGACAAGCGCGTGTACAAGCTGGGCCCATAATCAAAAATGTGGCAGTCCCAGCGTTGAAGCATTCACCAATATTCGGACAGGACGCTTCCTCACAAACTGTATTGAGGGCTAAATCCCGCAAAATATCTTTAACGTTACCAATGCGCTCACGCCCAGGTGCTTTTACCCGCAACCAGTCTGGTTTTACAGTCACAATCCGCTTTTACCACTAGAGTTATACAAATTTAATCGTAGCAAGCAAAGCCTTGGGTAAAGTGATCATATATATATAGATGTAATTCTGTCATTTGGCACGGGTTATGATATTCTTAATTTACAATGGCATTTTTATGCCGGGATGTGGCGCAGCTTGGTAGCGCACTTCGTTCGGGACGAAGGGGCCGCTGGTTCGAATCCAGTCATCCCGATTTGTTGTACATTCGCAAATTAATGTCGTTTTTTGCAAATTAATGTCGCGTTGGCTGTTTTTTAGAGTCAATTTGATTATACTGAGTTATCGCAAATTAATGTCGCCGACTGTCTTTTTTGGGGCTGGTTCAAATAAAAAATATTTGTCGTCGTTCACACATTAGTGTCGCTGGCTTGATGCAAGAAAGCTAAATTAGCCTAGATCAAGGGTTAGCCCATTATACGCACACAGCATAAGTATTTTTTGTCTGCCGTTATTATTGCCGCATAAAAGCTTTTTTTGAAAAGACGACGCTTAAAATATTATATATTTAACTTAGGACAAGCTCTCTAACTCGAAGCACTGGTATAAAACCGCAACGCAAATCGCCAAAACCAAGTGGAAGCGAAAAACAACGCTACTGCTAATATTGCTGCACCTATTAACCAGCTAATGTCACTCCGACCCAGTAGCGCTTGGGCTGGTACAGTAGTTAAAAACGCTACTGGCATTACAAAGGTGAAGAAAAATCGGTAAGCAGTAGGATATGCTGCGATGGGATATCGTCCAGCTTCCAACAAACCACGTAATACTTCGGTAACGTTGTATATTTTGACGAACCAGATACTCATTGCTCCGAGCATAAACCACAGGCTGTACAGAATCACAAAGCTGAACAATAACGGCAGCACAGCAAGTAGATAGTCGTCTATCCCTACACCGAGGCGTTTACCTGCGTAGCCAATAATAATACTACCAAAAATTATATCTGGCAGTCCCCAAGGTGAAAGGGTATGGGTGGAAAGCCAAAACTGACTGCGGATAGGTTTTAATAATATAAAGTCTAAAGTGCCTTCTTCGACATGGCGGACAATGCGATTCAAGTTCGACGCCAGAAAAGTAGCAGAAAATCCTTGTAATAAGGTAAAAATTCCTAGAACTACTAAAGCTGCTTCCCATGACCAGCCACTAAAAGTATAACCAGTCCGGTAAAACAAGAATAATCCAAAGAGGCTACCGACGAGATTTCCCAAGCTGCTGAGGGTAGCTATGAAAAAGTTAATCCGATACTCTAACTCAGCTGCGATCGCAGCACTCCAAAATAGTCTTAGTACTTTCAAATATCTTTGCATCTTGCACCTACAACATAAAATATGCCATCTGTGATTACATTTTCCAAGAATATACAATAACTTTACGTAAGTTTAACATTACTTTTTATTAAGGAAAATTGCTAAACGTTAAGATGTTGTGGATCTATTGTTGAAAGCGAAAAAATTCTATGCATCTGGATTTACTAGAACTAATGAAATCACTTGGCTACTTTGGGGTATGAGCAATTGTCTTTGCCGAATCTTGCTTGTTAATTGGTATATTTATCAAACAGAATTCAGGAGTCAGGAGTCAGAATTCAGCAATGTTTTCTGT
>JAHCSU010000122.1 GCA_023522315.1 Nostoc sp. CCCryo 231-06 | reverse complement strand
CGATATTATTAAGAAATATATTAGTATTTTAGCACGCTAGGTACGCAAGAACCACGGGCGGCGCAGTTAGCGAGTTTTGCTGTGTTGATGAAAGCGAGAGCGAAGAATTCCCGGATTTTAAAGAAAGCTGTGGCTTTAAATATTACTACTGTGCGTCCGACTCACGCGCAAACTTTGCCGCTAGTTGATGAGTTGAATGGTAAAGATTGGGAAGGGTTGATTGAGGCTTTTAAAGATGCGGATAATTTGGGAAGTTTGATTACTCCTCCTGATTTTGATCTGGATAAGTTGAAGGGGCAATTGGATGACTTAGAGGCAAGTAGTTCAGTTTTTCGGGAGTATGTTCCGGCTTTGCGTGGGTTGATATTGCAAGCGGAGTTGTTGAGAAATCAATATTGGGTAGTGGTGGCGAATCCGCCTTATATGGGTGGTGGTTCGTTTAATGATGTGGTTAAAGAATTTGTAAATAATAACTATAAAGCAGGTAAAGGTGATTTATATGCTTGTTATATTCTCAGAAATATTGAATTTTGCATTGATAATGGTTCATTTGCAATGCTAACTATACCTAACTGGATGTTTTTATCTAGCTTTGAAGATTTACGAAAATTCATTCTAGAGACAACATTCTTAGAAAGTTTGGTACATAACGGTAGAGGTGTTTTTGGTTCAGACTTTGGTAGTTGTTCGTTTGTTATTCGCAAGCAAGTCTACCGAGATGGACTAGGTATATTTAAGAGATTATTTGATAAGCAGGGAAGTGTAGCTAGCAACGAAGAACTAGAGCAAAGATTTTTCAATAGTATTAATTATTATACAAAACCTTCTGATTTTGGGAAGATACCGGGGAGTGCGATCGCTTATTGGATTAGTAATCAACTTATCAATACTTTTGAGGAAGATAAATTAAATACAACTTTTAATACTTATAGTCAAAATGTAACAGGAGATAATGACAGATTTTTAAGATTTTTTTGGGAAATTAAAATTACAGATGTTGGAGACTTAAAATGGAAGCCTTATGCAAAAGGGGGAGGATTTAGGAAATGGGAAGGAAATATAGATAATTTAATTAATTGGACATCCGAAGCACAGAATAATTACAAAAAAGGTCATGCTTCACAAATGGTCAACCAGGAATCTATTGGAAAACTAGGAATTGCTTGGGGATTGGTTACTTCTTCCAGCCCTAGTTTTAGAATACTCCCTAAATCAGCAACATATGATAAAGGAGGTACTTCAATCTTCCCAATATCGGAAAATTTAACTTTCTCAAGTTTAACATTTTTAAACTCTATAGTTGCTTTAAATTTATTATCTTTAATGAACCCCACATTAAATTTTCAATTGGTTAATATTGGAAACTTACCAGTTATAAAAGAAAATTTTAGTAATGCTCAAATCATCACGTTATCTAAAAAATTAATCTGTATCTCTCGCCAAGACTGGGACAACTTTGAAACCTCCTGGGACTTCCAAATCCACCCCCTATTACGCCACAACACCAAACACCTCTCCCAAGCCTTCACAAATTGGCAAAACGAATCAGAAACAGCCTTCCGCGAACTCCAACGCCTAGAAGAAGAAAATAACCGCTACTGGATAGAAGCATACGGACTCCAAGACGAACTCACCCCAGAAGTACCCGACGACCAAATCACCATCCGTCGCGCCGACTTAAACAGAGATATCCGTTCCCTCATCTCCTACGCCGTCGGCTGTATCATGGGGCGTTACACCCTCGACAAACCCGGACTCATCCACGCCGGACAACCCTTTGACCCCAGCCTACACCAAACCTTCCCCGCCGATATTGATGCAATTATTCCCATCACCGACCAAGCCTATTTTGATGATGATATTGTCACCCGCTTTATCGAATTTATCCGCATCGCCTACAGTCCTGAAACCTTAACAGAAAACCTCGAATTTATCGCCAACGCACTAACACTAAGAAACAGCGAAAGTACTCTCGAACGCATCCGCCGCTACTTCCTGCAAGAATTTATTTCCGACCACATTCAAACCTATAAAAAACGTCCGATATATTGGCTCTTTACAAGCGGTAAAAAACGCGCATTTAGTGCTTTAATCTATCTCCACAGATATAACGAAGACACCCTCGCCCGCATCCGCACAGATTATGTTTTAGAATTACAAGTAAAATTAGATGGAGAAATTGCCCGCACCCAACAACAACTAGAAAATGCATCCTCCACTGTTGCCAAAAAAGCAGCTACAAAACGGTTGAAAGAATTGCAAGACCAACAATTAGAATTACGGGACTATCAAGCCAAGCTGCAACATTTAGCCGATGCCAGAATTAAATTAGATTTAGATGACGGAGTTGCTTATAACTACACCAGATTTAAAGGTTTAGTATATGAAGGTGCTGATTTAAAAATGGCGGATTTAGAAAAAGCATCCCAGTGGAAAAGAGATTTGTTAAAGCAAAAAGAGACGTGATTCCTGAATTTACCTTACTTCCTATCGAACTTTCGTAATCATAATTGATTAAACCAAGCATCCAAATCAGCCATGCTGCTAAAATCAAGCAATGCTTCCCCCAGATTTTCCAACTGTTCCAGCGATAGAGATTCGACTTGCGATCGCACTTCTTGCGGTAATTCCCCCACCCGTCTAGCTAATAGACGCAGAACGAGCGATTTTTCTCCTTCTTCTCGTCCCTGTTCTCTTCCTCGCTGTTCTCCTTCCTGTATCCCTTCTTGCTTAATTTCTCGATAAACCCGTGTTTCTCTGAGTGTAATTCCTAACATTTCTTCTACCTCCCTTTGGCTCTTATTTTCAAATTTGTACACCATTATTGTCGTTAATAACTCTATTATGGCGCGATTTTCTGGCTGAGGGGCTTCCTGTTGACTTCTTCCAAGCAAATACCTAGCTTCTTCAGTTGCTTGCTCATCATCTATTGTTGTCAACACCATTAACGCTACCCACAAGGGTAAAGAGCGAATATCACCCAATTCATCCAAATATATGCGATTTACCTGTGGGCTATTAAGTTGACTTAGATAAGGATGAATATCACTTTGTTCGAGACTACGGGATGGGTAAATTATCACTATTTGCAGATTACTAAATCTATCCCGGTTACGGTAGAAATATAACCAAGATTCGGCAAACACCCTTTCGTAGAGTCTTTCATCTTTCTGAAATTGCACCTCACAGAAATATACAACACCTGGATTTTGACTTTCTGGTGGTAAAAATACGCCATCTATTTCAAATTTTGGTTCTTTAACTGCTACCGAATCAAATCTATATTCATCTGCATTGGTTGGCGGATTTGTCAATAGCTCAAATAGTAAAGTTGGCGATTGTTGAAATAGTTTATAGAAAATCGAATCTCGACGCATGGAGAATTTTATTTGAGCATTGCACCTTCTTAATTTTAAGCTTTAAGTGCTGCCAATCATCTATCTCAATTAGTGTGAGCATCTTGCTTGCGTGGGTAAAATACTCGCACTACGACTTGTAACTTATTCAAATTATTGATATAAAGCTCAAAATAAGCACAACACCAAAGGTAAAATAGGGGAGTGAACACAAATCGCATCCAAAACACCTTAGAAAACTTATTTCAAAATTCTGCCTGTTGGCCGCACTCAGGACGACGGGTAGTATTTTGGTATGACCCTGACGAACAATTTACCAGTACTTTCAACGAACTTCAACTTGAGGGTGTGGAAAAACTCCAACTTTCTGACAACCCCTTTACAACCAAATACCGTTTACTTATCCAACAACCAAATCAAAATTTTTTACTATACATTCCCGAAAGCGAACCCGCACCTCAAGATAATTGGCTGTTTGATATCCAAAAAAGTGGTTTAACTTTTTCTGCTGACCCTGCGGCTTTGATTTATGCTGATTTAGGCTTGCGTCAGCGTCGTTTAGAAAATACCATCCGCGAACATCAGAAATTTTTCAACAGTCGCAAACGCAAAGAAGCATTGGAAGCAATGAAAATTGCTGCCGACAGCGACGAAGGTGCTTTATTTTTGGCGATGTTATCGGTTGTTGCTGGTTTAAAAGTACCCGATGCAGGTTTACTAATTCGTCGGGTTTTAATGGCGGGTTTGTTGGAGTCTGATAATGTAGTTTGGTCGGATATTGAACGCTATGTTTCTCCAGAAGTATTTTGGGCAATAGTTCAAGAACATACAGATTTCCCGAATACAAACCCCAGCTTAAACAAATTATTCACCCACTTAATTATCACCCATTTTAATAAATCTCTGCGCGGTAATATTCCTACCCCATTAAAAAAATATCTAGAAAATTATCTGATTATCCCTGGGCAAAGGGCTTATGCTTTTATTGACCAATGGATGCGTGACCAGCAAGACTCAAGCATCTGGAAGGAATTAAGCAATACCATTGGAAATGAATTAAATATTTTTAATAAAATTGAAGACTTAGAACCGGATATATTATGTGAAACTGCTAGTTTTGAGGATGTTGATAAAATTTTAATCCGGGCTTGTGTGAAAACACTTCGTTCGCAAATGGGAGAACAAACTCAAGATTTAACACCTTGGCGAAATTGGTTGCAAGCCCGTAGAACTTTAATTTGGTTTCCTACCTACGAAGCAATTTATCAAGCACTAGATGCAGCGATAACTCTACTCGAACTCAAACAGCAATATCGAGAAGGATTTTATCTTTCCGCACCCGTCTTATTTAAAGCTTACACCAGCGAATTATACAAATTTGACCTTGCTTACCGTCATTTCATTGTTGCTAGCGACGCAGCCCAAGGAGATATACTCAAACGAGAGTTAATCGATGATATTGAAAATCTCTACACTCAATGGTTTCTCGATGGTTTAGGTGCTGCTTGGTCAGATTCTCTCGGTGAAAAGTGGGAATTAGCAGGTGTTCCATGTCAAACCAGATTTTACCGCGAAAATGTTTTGCCAATATTCGATCGCAGCGACAGAGAAAAAGCTTTTGTGATTATTTCCGATGCTTTGCGTTACGAAGTTGCTAGGGAACTCGAAGAAGTCATCAAAAAAGAATTACGGGGTGACACCAATTTAAATGCACAATTAGGTGTTTTACCCAGCATTACCCGTATAGGAATGGCAGCATTATTACCAGGCTCTCAGCTAGAATTATTACCTGACAATGAGGATGTAAAAGTAGACGGACTCAGTACGAAAGGTTCCCTAGCTCGGCAAAAATTGCTAACTCAAAATAGCAAAGTTGAAGCAACAGTCATTGATGCAGGCGATTTATTAGCAATGACGATTGAAGAAGGGCGGAATGCAATTTCATCCTACCGCCTGGTATATATTTATCATAATGTCATTGATGCCATTGGCGATAAATCAGCAAGCGAACGTCAAGTATTTGCAGCCTGTGAAGATGCAATTAAAGAACTTGTGCGCTTAGTCAAGAAAATCTGTAATTCTCTTAATGGCACAAATATATTTTTTACCAGCGACCACGGATTTTTATATCAACGTCGTCCCATCCAAGAAGCAGAAAAACGTCCCAGACCAAACAGCGATGCAGTTTTAGAAAGTAAACGTCGCTACCTATTAACACGGGAAAAAATACAGGAACCCAGTTTATTACACTTTTCCCTACCTTATGCAGAAAATACTTTTGCGGTAATTCCTCGCGGGACATTACGCTTCGCTATCCAGGGTGCAGGTTCGCAATTTGTCCACGGTGGTGCATCTCTGCAAGAAATCTGCGTACCAATTATCACTTATCACCACAAACGAGCCACGAAAGACGATGAAGGATTAGCCCGAAAAGTCAATGTCCAAGTTAGCGCTAGAGAAAGAAGAGTAACGAATAATCGCTTTAGCTTGACATTGGTACAAACAGATGCAGTTGAAGGAAGATGGCGATCGCGTCAAATAACAGTGGCTTTGTATAATACTGAAACTAATATACCCATCACCGATGTCAAGAAAATCGAGTTAAGCAGCAGCAGTCCCCACCCCAGCGAAAGAGAAAATATTGTCCGTCTAACAATAGCGACTTCCAACCCTCCTACCCGTGCCTTATTAATTATCCGCGATGCCGATGATGACAGCGAAATGGTGCGAGAAGACTGGACTATTAGCTTAAGTATAGCTAACGATTTTGGCGATTTTTGATAGTTAAATCGTAAGCTAACCTAAAAGATATCAAAAAATATTCTTACCACTCCTGCATCCCAGTATGGATGATCTCAACCAAAAACTAAACAGCATTTATCCCGGAAAGGTGGTACGTAAAGACCTGACCAAGCGAATTAAAGAAGGCGCAAACGTACCCGTATACGTTCTGGAATACCTACTGGGAATGTACTGCGCTACAGACGATGAAGTTACCATTGAGGAAGGTGTCACCCGTGTCAAAAATATCCTCGCCCAAAACTACGTTCGTCCTGATGAAGCAGAACAAGTAAAATCAAAAATTCGGGAATTAGGACGCTTCACCATCATTGACAGAGTAACGGTAACACTGAACGAAAAAGAAGATATGTATCAAGGTACTTTGATGAACCTGGGTATAAAAGGTGTAGTTATTGACCCGGAAATTGTCAAAATTAACCAAAAGTTACTCGGTGGTGGTATTTGGTGTATTTTACAACTAGAATACGAAGCCGGAATCAAACCCAGTCCCTTCATTGTCGCCAGCCTCAAACCCATCCAAATGCCTAATGTAGACATGGAGGAACTATTTGCAGGTCGTCCCAATTTTACCCGTGATGAATGGATTGATGTCTTAATTAGATCAGCAGGTTTAGAACCTACTACCTTTGAAGCAGAAATTAAATGGCATCTACTCGCCCGCCTAGTTCCTCTGTGTGAAAATAATTACAATTGCTGCGAACTTGGCCCTCGTTCCACTGGAAAATCCCACGTTTACAAAGAAGTCTCCCCCAATTCGATTTTGGTTTCCGGTGGTAAAACCACAGTTGCCAATCTGTTTTACAATATGTCCACCCGTCGCATCGGATTAGTTGGTTTATTTGATGTAGTTGCTTTTGATGAAGTTGCTGGTATCAGCTTCCAGGATAACGACGGTGTGCAAATAATGAAAGACTACATGGCTTCCGGTTCCTTTGCACGGGGAAAAGCAGAAATTACCGCTACCGCTTCAATGGTTTTTGTGGGAAACATCAACCAAAGCGTTGAATCTTTGGTGAGAACTTCCCACTTGCTTGCACCCTTCCCCGAAACAATGATAGATACGGCATTTTTTGACCGCTTCCACGCATATATTCCCGGTTGGGAAATTCCTAAATTCAGCCCAGAAAACTTTACCAATCAGTACGGTTTTATTGTTGATTATTTAGCTGAGTGGCTGCGGGAAATGCGTAAACGCAGCTTTGCTGATGCCATTGATAGTTACTTCCGACTGGGTAACAACTTAAAGCAAAGAGATGTGCAAGCAGTTCGGAAAACTGTATCCGGGTTGTTAAAGTTACTTTTTCCCGATGGTTCTTATAGAAAAGAAGATGTTCGGGAAGCTTTAGTTTATGCCCTACGAGTGCGGCGACGAGTGAAAGAACAACTCAAGAAAATTGGTGGAATGGAATTTTATGATGTGTATTTTAGCTACATTGACTTAGAGACAATGGATGAACATTTTGTCTCCATCCCCGAACAAGGTGGTTCCAGTTTAATTAGTCAGGAAATATTAACTCCCGGCCATTTACACTTTATTAGCACCGGAGATAGCGGTATTATTGGCGCTTTTAAACTCGAATCGCAAGTAGTACCAGGTAACGGTAAGTTGACACGTACAGGTGTCGCCAACACAGCAAAAATTAAAGACAGTGCGAACATTGCTTTAAATTACTTTAAGGCGATCGCCCAACAAATTAGTAGTAGCATTTACCCGAATAATTACGATTTTTTATTGCAGTTAATTGACTTGCAGGGGGTAGGAATACCCAAAGAAAGTGGACTCGCTTTGTTTATATCTTTATGTTCGGTAACTCTCAAACGCAGCGTCCAAACCCAACTTGCAATCTTCGGTGAAATGACTTTAGGCGGTACAATCACCCCTATGAGTAATTTGGCTGGTAGCTTACAAGTTGCATTTGACGCAGGTGCAAAACGCATTCTCTTACCAATGTCCAACGCTGTTGATTTAGTGAGTGTCCCACCAGAATTATTTGCTAAATTTCAAACTTCATTTTATGCCGACCCCATAGACGCAGTTTATAAAGCATTAGCCGTTGATTAAATATCAAGCATTAAAGCCAGATAATGCCCAAAAGCATCATTAAGGAGTTGTTGACGCAATACTGATGGTACGGGTATAGACCGAATTTCATAATTCCCTCGTTGCGGGGTAGGCTGCAAGAGTCCGGCGTTGACCATAACTTGTACTGTACTACTCATTACCTTTTTATAAGTAGAATCTGACCACGCTGCTACAGTTGCACTTTGTTCCCGTTTACCTTCAAAAAAAGTTCGCAAATCAGCCGCAGTTAGAACATAATCAAACGCTTTGATTTTATCTAATAACCCACATTCCGCACTTCAAAATGTAGTATCAAACAATACGCGATTATTCTC
>JAHCSU010000121.1 GCA_023522315.1 Nostoc sp. CCCryo 231-06 | reverse complement strand
TAATTGGTATTGACCCCAAAGCCAAGCGTCGGGTATTAGAAACGATTATCCAACGGCCTTAAAAAGTTAGGAGTTAAGAGTAGAGACGCGATTAATCGCGTACAAGAGTTAAGAGTTAGGAGTTAAGAGTTGAAAAAAATTGTTAATTCATAACTCTAAACTTAAAATTTATAACTCCTCACTTTTAATCAACTCCTAACTCCTGTACAGACGCGATTAATCGCGTCTCTACTCCTAACTCTCTATTTTCCGGCTTCCGAGGTTAAAATTTCCATGTCTGTGCTGTCACTGCGCCTCAGCAATAACTTTGATTCTTACATTAGTGGTGAGGTGACTGTTCATCCAAGCGCAGTACTTGCACCTGGGGTGATCCTCCAAGCGGCTGTAAACAGCAAGATCATCATTGGGCCAGGGGTCTGTATTGGGATGGGAGCAATTCTCCAAGTGCATGAAGGAACCCTAGAGGTAGAAGCAGGCGCAAACTTGGGAGCCGGTTTTTTGATGGTTGGCAAAGGCAAAATTGGAGCAAATGCTTGCATTGGTTCAGCCACAACAGTTTTTAACTATTCAGTTGAACCTGGACAAGTAATTGCAGCTGGTTCAATATTAGGAGACACCAGTCGGCAAATTGCTCAAACAAAGGAACTAGAACCATCCACGAATAACCCAGCTTCTACAAGTGCAGCACCGCAGAAGGAAGAGGAAAATGGCTCAGGGGGAGTTAAGGAAAAAGAAATTTCCTCAACTAAATTCTCAGCTTCGGCTTTTATGGATTTCAAACAAAATAAGTCGATTTCTTATTTTAAATCTCCCGCCACTCCAGAAAGCCAGCCTCCTCCCGTAAAGGAACCCGCCAATGATGGTGACTCCACGTTGCAACAAGCTGCCCAAGAGTCTACAAAACATGACTCAGACGCCAATCAGCTAACCACAGAATCCCCTAACGGTTTCGGGACTCAAATTTATGGACAAGGGAGCATACACAGGCTGTTGACTACATTGTTTCCCCATAGACAATCCTTGAGCGACCCAAACTCTGACGATTAGTCTGAGTAAGTGTTAATTGTAAGTTGTCGGCTTTGTGATTATCTGGGAAAGTTCATAATGGAAACATCTAATCAACGGTCTATGAGTACCATGCATGGATCGAGTAGTCAAGAAACCTTCCAGGACACTGCTTTGGGTTTAGTTTCTACCCGCAGCTTTCCTGCAATAGTTGGGACGGCGGATATGATGCTAAAGTCAGCAGGAGTTCACCTAATCGGGTATGAAAAAATTGGTGGCGGGCATTGTACTGCGATCATCCGGGGTGGAATTGCTGACGTGCGTCTTGCGGTAGAATCTGGTGTCCAAACGGCTGAACAGTTTGGTCAGTTGGTTTCTAGCTTGGTGATTCCGCGACCTTATCCCAACTTAGATATAGTACTTCCCATCACAACCCGTTTTACTAAATTGATGGAAGAGGGGAATTACAGCCGTCTGAGTAACCAAGCAATTGGTTTGGTAGAAACGCGGGGATTTCCGGCGATGGTAGGAGCATGTGATGCCATGCTTAAAGCTGCTGATGTTCATTTGGCAGCTTATGAAAAAATTGGTGGGGGTTTGTGTACAGCTATTATTCGCGGTTCTGTAGCAAATGTAGCAGTAGCAGTGGAAGCGGGAATGTTTGAGGCAGAACGCATTGGGGAATTAAATGCAGTAATGGTAATTCCCCGACCGCTAGATGAAATGGAGCAAACTTTGCCATTAGCAAGCTGCTGGATAGAAGAACGCGAACCGTTAAACTTACCAGTGAATATTAAAGAACAAGTTGCTGAAATTGAGGTACTAAGATTACCAGATTTAACCAAGCTACCGACAAAAATTGCAGAAGAATTATGGAATGATGAATGATGATAGATGAATTTGGGAAAATCATCATTCATCGGAAAGTGGAAGGAATCTTACGCTTTTCTTGTTGTTCTGATAATAGCTTCTTGAATCCATAAATAAAATACCTTTATTTTAATAGAATTAATAGAGTTTTATCTATAATAAAACTCATAAGTTTCTATGAGCGTTGCTATAGGATTTGCAACTGTTCAGTAATACTAGTTTTAACGTGAGTTCGATGAACCTCTCCCTCCCAGCCTCCCTCTCCGAAACGGAAAGGGAGGAGCAACGAAATAATTCAGCTTTTTGCTCCCCTCTCCGCGTCGGAGAGGGGCTGGGGGAGAGGTCAAATAAGGCTTGTCGAACTCACGTTAGTTTTATATCGATGAATAGCTATATACAGGAGAACCACCTTTGAAGCAAGCGACGCTGCACCAGTTAAAGGTATTCGAGGCGGCGGCACGGCACAGTAGCTTTACTCGCGCTGCTGAGGAATTGTTTCTCACCCAACCTACCGTTTCGATGCAGATCAAGCAACTCACAAAATCGGTAGGTTTGCCATTATTTGAGCAAGTGGGGAAGCGGTTGTATCTTACCGAGGCAGGACGGGAATTATTTGCTACTTGTCGGCAGATTTTTGAAAATATAGCCCAGTATGAAATGAAGGTGGCAGATTTAAAAGGG
>JAHCSU010000120.1 GCA_023522315.1 Nostoc sp. CCCryo 231-06 | reverse complement strand
TAAGTTGTCTCATTGAATCAGGAATCTCAGTGGCTTTAGCCCTGAGAGTGTCAATACCTGTCCTGGATTACGTTCACTCTAAGCACATCGTTCACCGCGATATTAAACCGGATAACATTATTGTGCGTCATCGGGACGGTAAACCTGTGCTGATTGATTTTGGCGCTATCCGCGAGTCAATGGGAACAGTATTGACATCTCAAGGCAATCCTACCAGTTCGATTGTGATTGGTACACCTGGCTATATGCCGAGTGAACAAGCCGCAGGTAGACCAGTTTATTCGAGTGATTTATACAGTTTAGGAATGACGGTAATTTATTTGCTGACTGGTAGACAAGCGCAACAACTAGAAACGGATTCCCAGACGGGTGAAATTGTCTGGAGACAGTATGCCAGTCATGTTAGCCCAATTATGGCAAGAGTAATTGATCAAGCGATCGCTATCCTACAGCTAGAGCAATGCTGGATACTTTGCAGAGCATAGCAAATCCAATTCCACCGACGCAACCCCTCTTGACTCAACCAACTGTAGTCTCTGCACCGCCACCTCAAACACTGCCTGTCAAACCACAGCCTACCCCTCAAGGTAATAGTCAGAATAATATCCTCATCGGCAGTTTGATTGCAGGTGGGCTAATCGGTGCATCTGTGATTATTAGCCAAGTGTTACCAAAATCTTCTCAATCTACAGCAGACAAAACGGTGTTACCTTCACAAACGCCGTCAACTGTCACAAGCCCCGTAATAGAAACTCCTAAATTTATACCAACCACCCCATTTCCTACTCAATCTATAACAATATCGCCAGATGCTACCACGCCTGTCAGCACTTATTTCTGGCTTTCCCAAAGACTTGTAACTGATACAGATTTGGATGGGAAAGACGGTTTTGAACTAGATATTATGCGAAATTCGATTTTTGCTAATCACGGTCGCCGTTTTGATACTCCTGAAATACAAGATTACTTTACTAAGCAACCTTGGTATCGCCCTATATATTCACCGAAAGCATTTCCACCTAAATTGCTGTCAAAATTAGAGCAACAGAATGTAGAGTATATCAGCAAATATCAAGATCGTTATGGCTTGAGATATTTTAAGAAATAAGATTTTTGTGATTATACCATTTTTTTGTAATTAAACCATTTCACCAAATATCTGATATATATATAACGGTTCTCATTTACATAAACTACTTTTTTGAACCTCACCCCCAACCCCTCTCGTTACTAAGGAGAGGGGCATACTCCTGTACGTCCTTACACGCGATGCATTTATTGCAAAATATTCTTGTAAATGGTATAAGTTCTGAGTATATTAGCTGGGGCTTATCAAAGGATTTATTGCTAATTATTAGATAATATCCAGGTTCGCTAGTGTAACATAGTAGACAGATTAGTAGATATTTAATAGCCTAAAATCGCTAGATATTAGAGGCTAATCCTAGCAAAGTCTATATGGAGTTAGAGCTAAACTGTTCTTTTCTTACCCAAAGTCCATCTGTAGATACTAGGCAGTTTGAGAACCAGGCATTTATACTTAATATATAAGATTGCTATCTCGAATATTAGCAATCCATAAGTTAAAGAAATGCCATTTTTATATTTTCTTTGTTATTTTGTATTTAACGGGACAGTTCTTCCTGATTTGGTGGGCTTAAATAACAATTAGTTAAACAATTTCCCCCCAAAGATGCATGTAAATTATTTGCCTTGTGCTTATTTTCCTTCCTAATTTCCAAGCATAATGCAAATTGGTTAACAGATTACATGTTAATATTCCCAATCGGCAAATAGTTCATCTACACAAGGAAAACCTTGCCTACTACTATGCTTAAAACAATTAATCAGCGTATTTTTCTGCCTGCTTTTGTTAGCCTTTTAGAAGAAAAGAATCAAACAGGTAGTAAAAAGCAATTTGCTAGACCTAAATTAGATTTACTGCAACCATTACGTCAATGGGTGGATAAAATTGACATTCAGAATCCTAAATTAGCTAAATTTATTGCTAAACTGATTCCTGCCCAGTGTCCATTCGAGCGTGATATCATGCTTTTTGGTCGCAAGATAGCGCACATTCCGCCAATGTGCAAACTTAATCCGCTTTATAACGAACTTGTCTACTTGCGTTTTCGGGCTTTGTGTTATTTAGTAGATCAGTGTGGAGAGGATATTCAATCCTACTGCTGAACATAACTAGAGAAAACACAATATGGAAATTAAAATTGAGCATCAACCCACGCAAGAACGCCTCAATGAATTGGGTATCTCTAAATGGGGAATTTGGAAAAAGGAAGTTTCAATATTTCCTTGGACTTATGATTCTCAAGAAACTTGCTACTTTTTGGAAGGTGATGTTCTTGTTACTCCTAATGGTGGACAGCCAATGCAAATGGGTAAAGGTGATTTGGTCACTTTTCCTGCTGGCATGTCCTGCACATGGGAAATTACAAGCGACGTGAAAAAACATTATTACTTTGATTAGTCAACAGAAAAGATTGATCCCCGTTGTCTAGTTGATGATCCACAATAGCAACATCTCATAACTCAATTTGGATTTCAATTATAAGGGGGTTCGCAAGGATTGTCGTAGGATAAAGTGGCAGAATCGGTAAATTGCTTATATCCATATCTGTCGAAACTTGTTGCGACTCCATGCCCTAAACAATATTCATAGAAATAAATAGTCTCAGTCCCTGCAAATTTGGCAGAAAGTTTTTGGCGGCTTGGTAGCTGATAACTAAAAATGTGAAAGCCATATATCCCCGACTACTCAAAGTAGTCGGGGATCTTATTATTGAAATTTATCATACCGATGTCTACGACAAGCCGCTTCTCTACGAGAGGCTACGCCACCACAGAAAATCTAGAGAGTTCATAATCATGTTAGTGGGAGTTTAGCAGAGAAAGGTTTCCTCCCACCGCAATTTTATTGAGGAAAATCATTAAAAATGTTACTGCATTTAAGTACTTGGCAAGAAGTCGAAGCTTATTTACAGCAGTCAAAGGGGATTATTTTCCCTATTGGTTCCACAGAACAACATGGGCCAACGGGGTTAATTGGCACTGATGCCATTTGTGCAGAAGCGATCGCAGCTGGTGTTGGTGATGCAACTGGTGCGATCGTTGGCCCTACAATCAATGTGGGGATGGCACTGCATCATACTTCCTTTCCTGGCACAATCAGTCTGCGTCCCAGCACTTTAATTCAAGTAGTGCGAGATTATGTAACTTGTTTAGCCAAAGCTGGTTTTAGTAAGTTCTACTTTATTAACGGACACGGTGGTAATATCGCCACCCTGAAAGCCGCTTTTTCAGAAACTTACGCGCATTTAGAAGATTTGCAGATTCCAAATGCTCAACAGGTGCAATGTCAAGTGGCAAACTGGTTTATGTGCGGTTCTGTATATAAGCTAGCTAAAGAATTATATGGGGATCAAGAAGGTTCTCATGCAACGCCAAGTGAAGTCGCCCTCACCCAGTACGTTTATCCAGATGCGATTAAGCAAGCGCCCCTTTCACCAGAAGTTGCAAGTGGACATAGGATTTATAGCGCTGCTGACTTTCGAGTGCGTTATCCAGATGGACGCATGGGATCAAATCCGGCTTTAGCAACGCCTGAACATGGTAAGCAATTTTATGATTTGGCGGTGAAAGAACTCAGCAGTGGGTATTTGGAATTTGTGAACGCAGAATAAAAGTTATGGAAAGACGCTGTAGAGATGCGGCTACGGTGTACACACATCTTTGTATAAAATCAAAATCGTTGAAGATCCCCCTAAATCCCCCGATAAATTGGGGGACTTTGAAGGGCTTTTGCCCCCCTTTTTAAGGGGGGTTGGGGGGATCAAAAGCTTGTGGGGCAATGTTAGAAGACTTGTGTGTACACCGTAGCCTTTTTAAGGGGGGTTAGGGGGGATCAAACCCTGTATCTGCTCACACACACTATCAAACTGATTTAAAACTTGGCTATTTGTAAACCTGAGAACCTTTAAACCATAGCCCTCCAGAATATGAGTTCTCTCCATGTCATAATCTTGACCTTGATCTGTAAAATGACTATCCCCATCAATTTCTATCACTACTTTTAAAATCGGACAGTAGAAATCAACGATGAAATGATTAATTGTCCGTTGTCTTAAAACACGAAATTGAAAGGTTCTCAGATATCCATACCAAAGCTTCTTTTCTGCTGGAGTCATGTTTTTGCGAAGTTCTTTTGCTCTTTCCACAAGCTTTGGATTGTAGGGTAGATGGAAATCGCTATTATTGAGGTTTTTGGTCATAGTTTCTAGTTTTGATCCCCCCTGCCCCCTTTTTAAGGGGGGTAATATATAGGTTATATTCTTACTTTCTTACCTTTCTTACTTCGGCCAAGTGTAAGTGGATTGCTTGACTTTTTCATAATTAGTATCTAAGGCAATTTCTAGCAGCAAAATAGCAGTAATCCTTCGTGCAATGTTTGTCACCTCACGCACTTCTTCGACTTTTAGCGGACGACCCAATAAAGGTTTTTCACGGTAACTGAGCCATTTCTTAATCACCTGATACCCGCCGATTGTATAATCCCAAACTCTAGCAGGAATGTTTTTCCAGCAGGCAATGTCATTTAGGTAAATATCGCAAGTATTTTTACCAAGTTGGTGAATGGCTTCACCCATCGCGTTTTGTTCTTCAGGGCTATATTCGCGTTCTGTGAGTCTGCCTCTTCCAGGCATGGTGACATTATTTTGACCCGCATGACCCCAACCTGCCGTGAGAGCAAAGTCGTTATCTGAGTTCCAATTGCCTTCAGTAATACGGGAAATTATTGCTATTACTTGTAGTTCAGGAAGAATCTTTCCCGAAGTTACACCTGTAACTGAACTTTCGGGATCGAGCAAAGCAGCTACTCGACGACCTAATTCTGCTGAAGCAATTAGGGTTTCTCGATTCTCAGGTAGTGGAATACGTGCCCAGTCTTGTTGCAATGCCCCATCATTTTCAATTTGATAGTTCGGTGCATGGAGGATTGACAAAACATGATAAAAAAGATGCTCTGCATCTGCAACAGTACCAATACTTTTCAAATACTCAAGTGCAGCATCAGAGATGTTTAAATTAACACCAGTCTCTAATCTGCGTTCATCATTAAAAAACAAATCAAGTTTTTTTGGATCAGGTTTAAGAAATAACGGTATGCAGCTTGCACCCCTATCCATTAAATCTAGGCAACCAAGAGGACGAATAAATTGTGGACTTGACCAATTTCTCCTGGGCTTTTGCTGAGAAACAATCCAAATATTTCCATCAAATACATGAGGAAAATAGGCTGATACTTTTTCACCTATGAGTTTAGTTTCTGGTTCCCAGTAAATGTAGCGTATGTCAAATGGACGATGAGAAAACCGAACAATATACTCAGATATAAAACCACGGGTTAGTAAATATTTTCGTGAGGCAATAGCATCAAATCTATTTGTAGTCTTCATTGAACGGGGGCAAATTTTTCCCATTTCTTCATGACTAATAGATGAATTAAAATATGTTTCTATACGCTGCTTTAATGCATCTCGATCAATGTCTACTACTAATTCATCCCGCTTTGTTTGAACACCAGGAAAGAATATTGGAAAAATCTCTGTTAATAGCGGATATTCAGGATATTCATCATGAAATATTCTTGGCTTAAAGGGTAAACCAAGTCCTAAAGAAGGCTCTATTATCTGATATAAGCTCTGCTTTTGATTAGATAATGTCTCTAATAATTGTAGTCTCTTTGATATACCCCACATATTTTGGAAAAGAATCTTCTGTGTTTCCGTATGTTCCTCTTTGCGAACTAATAAAGCTATAGCTGTTCCGACTTGAATTCCTTCTTTATTCCACTCAGTTGAAAAGACACTGGGATCTGGTTTACCTTCAGGTGTTAACTTCCCTGTTGCATATTTATCTCCGTTTAAGCAGTCAATCCAAATCTGATCGAATACATTCAGGTAGCGTTCACGCATTCCAGGATAAGACAAGCCATCAAGCCAAGAGTAGTTAGAGATGAAGCAAATTACGCCTTTACCTGTCTGCTCAACAATTCGTCTCTCAGCCATTCTGAAAAAACGAACATAAAGTTCATTAAGTCCTTGTCCCTCTGGTACTGGAGCTTTGACAGTTGTACGATAAGCATTTGATAAATCTCTTTCCTCACCAACCGCTACACCAGCGAAACCGTAGTAGGGAGGATTTCCCAGAATTACCAAAATTGGTTTTTCGCGCTTCACCTTCTCTGCTGCATCCCGTTCTTCTTCCAATTCGGGAAACAATAGCATTTGCTTTAACTCTTGGGGCGGTTCCCAACCTGTCAACGCATTTGTGAGATAGACTCCAACCCGTTCTTTCTCATCTACTAAAGGCACACCTAAATTTTGCAATAGCAACCCTAATTGCAAGTGTGCCACTACAAATGGAGCCGTGAGAAGTTCAAAACCAAACACTCGGTTAATAGCGGCTTTCTTCAAATCAAAACCAATTAAAGAATCCATCCCTTTTTCTTGCAAGCTGGCATGAATCCGTTTGATCACCTCTACCAAATATGCTCCTGTCCCACAACAGGGATCAAGAATATATACGTTCTCATTCGCTAATCCATCCTCAATTCCTAACTCTTCCCGCAACACTGTATCCACACGGGCAACCATATATTGCACAATCTCTGGTGGCGTATACCAAACCCCCAACTCCTTTCGCAATTCTGGATCAAATGCTTGCAGGAATGGCTCATAGAAATACTGAACTGCTTGCCCTTCATCAAATGTTGAGAAAAACGATTCGCGGTCTACCCGATTCAGAGCGTTTCCTGTCCAATCCAACACCTCGACTAAATCCAGTCGCCGCAAGTTCTGGGGAGTAGCCATCTTGTCAAACAGCGCCTGAATCATTGGTACTCGCAAATAGTGACCTGCTGTGCGCCAATCAAACTTACCCTCTTCATCTTGCTTGTGCCACAACACCCAAGCTGAAAAAATGCCATAGAACAGTGTTTGGATGAGTGTGGATTTAAAGAAACGTTTTCCTTTCTCCTCATTAAAACCGATGCCCAGTACTTCCTCTAACGCTTTGCGAACATTAGCTAAAGTAGGCAAATCTGTTTTTTCAATTCGTGCTTTTGCATCCCTAGCATAAGAAGCTAAAAACCAAGCTACATCCTGCGGTGAGGTAATTGTCGCTGCATGAAGCATTACCCGCTTTAAATACTCAGCGAATTGTTCCCCTTGCTCCTCTGCAACCTTTCTCGGATTTGCCGCCTTCGCCCAAAAATCAGCTTCATTCTCCGCAAGACGATAAGTTTCCAACTTGACTGGCTGACCTTTTGCATCCCGACCAATGAGCAGGAAATCTCGATAGTTAGTTACCAAGACCTGACCATACCGTTCCCAATATTTAGAAACCTGCTTGGTGTCTGCAATTAGCCAGGCATCATCGCCTGTGCCTTTAATCTCAATCACCCCTCGCTCAGGATTCTCTGGATTCACGGGTTCATTACCTGAGTGATGCTGAAACTGTCGAGCCGTGAACAACCCACCATCCGGCATCCCTGCACCCCGATTCTTTAACTGGATGACACAGCGAACCTTCGGTTTCAAGTCTTTCCCTAAATTATTAAACAACCGTTCCAGCGCACCGTAATAGGAGGTTTCTTTAACCGCAGCACCTGTAGACCGAATATCACGCAGTTCTTGGAAGTAGGTTTCTAAGGGATTCATCAGTGTATTTCTCCGCTTGCCATACTGGAAGCTTTATAATTAGAGGCTAATTTTCAGGATGCCCCTTTCACAGTAGTTATACACAATCTTCTGTAAATAAACCTTGCGATATCAAGCTTTTACTAAATTCCTTAGCTTCGATTCCTAAAATATTAAGACTTTAGCTCAAATTTCAGACTGCTGAACCTCAAACATTAAGCTCTTATCTCGAATATTGAGCCTCTGAACTCAGAAGTTCCACCTTTTTACTCGAACGTTGAGCCTCTGAACTCGGAACTTCGACCTTTTTGCTCGAACGTTGCGCCTCTGAACTTAAAAAATGAAGCTCAGAACTCGAAATGTCGTGCTTTTAACTCCAACATCCAAATTCTGAGCTTCACTATTGCACCTTTTAAGTGCAACTACTGAGCTATTTTCTCCAGCGCTGCTTTTTGAGACTTAGCCTTTCCAGGTTTACGAGCAAATCGTTGTCCCATTTCCACGACCACTGCATCTAAACCCGCGCCCTGTCCACTGGCTTTGGCGTAGTTATACACCTGCAACGCGGCTGCATAAGCTTCACTACCGACTGCAAGAGATGTATCATCGACTAACTCTTGTAACTGAGTCAACGACAACAATACCGGATATAATGCCTCAAATAATTGCACGTCCTTCCGCATTTCATCCAAATTAAATGAACGCGGTAAAAACTCTGGATTCTGCGCCGCCACCTCTAATGCTTTGCTTACAAACGCCCGACTCTTATCTCCCATTTTGGGTAAAGTCTTGCGATCGTCGGCACTCAAATCAACTAAAAATGGTAACTTTTCTTTAATGGTGGTAATAGCTTGCAACACAGCATCTCTATCTGTTTGTGCCAGTGTTGCACTAATTGGGGTCGTAGACATAGAAATCACTCTCCAGTAAGTTTCTTTAATCTAGAGTGCCCACATATACAACCAAAATTTCCATTCGCAGAGCAAAGCTGATCTTACACCGTGTGCAACTTTCACTCAAACCTAATCCACAGCCTTCTTCTTTCACAAGGAAGAGGGAAAATTCAAAGCCTCTCTCCTTTTAGGAGAGAGGTTTGGAGAGAGGTCAGAATATTAAGTTACACATTACGCGCTCATCGTAACAAAAACTGATTAGGCGTTAACTGGCTCTCAAAACGGCTGTAAACAACTTGGGTTGGATACCAAGAAGAAAACCAGTACAAATCTTGAATAACTTTGCAATAACTACTCCCATCTGGTAACTCAAAGTGAACCACACCTAAATTATTAAATCCAACTACTTCTTGCCCCTCCTGAACCCAACGAAATTTCCAAAACATCAGGGGTTGTAACCATTTCCATTTGGCATTTTCGGCTCGTTTCCAGGGAGCTATCAACGATGATATATCTGCGGTTCTTGCGTACCTAGCGTGCTAAAATACTAATATATTTCTTAATAATATC
>JAHCSU010000012.1 GCA_023522315.1 Nostoc sp. CCCryo 231-06 | reverse complement strand
CTAATAGAGCTACGGAGTAATAGATGGCTATTCCCGATGAATTGGGAAGCCCCGCCGTCTTACGGCGGGGTAGTTCACTCATCCTAATTGATACAAGCACAGTCCCAGACTTTTGTGATATCAATGTATACCACTGAATCGACCAAATATTCTGCTAGAACGGACATTGGACAAGCCAGCCGGATTCTAGTAGTAGAAGATGAAGAATTAATCCAGGAAATGCTAGCTGTAGCCCTTGAAGAGGAAGGTTATGGGGTGACAACAGCACCCGATGGGCGGTCTGCTATAGAGTATCTCAAAAATTTTGAAACCAATTCGGGGGAACTTCCCTTTGATTTGCTCATTCTTGATTTGATGCTGCCGCAAATCAATGGGCTAGATATTTGCCGTTTGCTGCGTCATCAAGGAAATCCAGTACCAATTTTAATGCTGAGTGCTAAGGGTAGTGAAACTGACCGCGTGCTGGGGTTAGAGGTGGGAGCAGATGACTACCTGACCAAACCCTTTAGTATGCGCGAGTTAGTGGCTCGTTGTCGGGCTCTACTCCGCCGCCAACGCCTAAGTAATTTACCACAAGTACCAGTATTAAAATTCAAGGATATCACCTTGAATCCCCAAGAATGCCGCGTGCTAGTTCGTGGTCTAGAGGTGAATCTTTCCCCCAAAGAGTTCCGCTTGCTGGAACTGTTTATGAGTTACGCCCGCAGGGTATGGTCACGGGAACAATTGCTAGATCAGGTTTGGGGGCCAGATTTCGTTGGTGATAGTAAAACTGTAGACGTTCACATTCGGTGGTTGCGGGAAAAATTAGAGCAAGACCCCAGTCATCCCGAATATATTGTGACTGTACGAGGTTTTGGCTATAGGTTTGGATAATTAGTTGGGATGTTGTTAGTTTTTAGTAGTCACCAAAAAACTAACAACTCAAATGCTTTTATTGGGATTTTTTCTGGGTTTAGCGGTAGGCATTGGGTTTTGGGTTTGGCAACAGGTTCAACTTAACCGTTACCTGGGGCGCTTACTCCGACCGTTAACCTCGCATTCTTACAAGATAGGACTGCTGCTGATTCCTGGGTTGCGGCAGGAAATAGCGATGGTGAAGCAGAACCAGCAAGATTTGCAGCAATCGTTGCAAACTTACCAAGACCTGCTAGATTTTGCACCAGTGGGATATTTGCAGGTGGATGAGGAAAATCAACTGCTGTGGTGCAATCGACAGGCGCAGAAAATTTTGTATCTGCAAAGCTGGCAGCCAGAACAGGTACGCTTGTTACTGGAGTTGGTAAGGTCTTATGAACTTGATCATTTAATTGAGCAAACTCGTGATTTGCAAAAACCACAGACAGGAGAATGGATATTTCATCCATCTTGTGATGATGCGGCAGAGATGGCAACAATAAAATCTTTCGCTTTGCGGGCATCCAGTTTGCCTTTACCCAATGGACAAGTGGGAGTCTTTTTAGAAAATCGTCAACCCCTATTAGATATAAATCAAGTACGCGATCGCTATTTTTCTGATTTAGCACACGAACTCAGAACGCCACTAACCTCGATTCGCTTGGTTGCGGAAACTTTACAAATCCGCTTGGAACCACCTTTAAATCGCTGGGTTAACCGCCTAATGCAAGAAGTTGACCGGCTGATTAGCTTGGTGCAAAGCTGGCTAGACCTCACCCAAATGGAAGCAAACCCAAACATGCAATTGCAAGCCAAACCTGTAGAGTTGCGATCGCTAATTACATCTGTGTGGGAAACACTAGAACCCTTAGCAGGGCGTCAACATCTGTCTCTTTCTTATTCTGGCCCAGAAAATGTTTGGATTAAGGCAGATCAAGCCCGTATTTACCAAGTTTTTCTCAACTTGCTAGACAATAGCATTAAGTACAGTCTTCCTAATACAAGTATTCACATTGAAGCGAAAATATTATCAACAAAGGATAATCATACTGCTTCCCCAATTCTCGAAATAAATCTTATTGATTCGGGAGTTGGGTTTTCTGAGGCAGATTTACCCCATGTTTTTGAGCGATTTTATCGAGGAGATAAAGCGCGAACCCATTCCTCACAAGATGGTAAATCCATAGGGGCGATCGTTGGCAATGGATTAGGATTAGCGATCGTTGAGCAAATTATTCTCGCCCACGGTGGTTCAATCAAAGCTATGAACCATCCAGAAACTGGTGGTGCGTGGATGCAACTCCAGTTTTGTGAAGTTATGGCAAACTCCTTAAGCCAAGACTATAGTTAATAATATTCACGTTTGAGACAACAAGTGTGAAAGCTATCGATTACAATCCTAATCCTCAAAGACCCGAACTCGCACGCGCCATTAGGCGCTTAGAACGAGATGTATTACGCATGGGTGCTTTGGTAGAACAATCATTTCGCCTCAGCCACCAAGCGTTATTTGCTCGTAACTTAACAGCAGCTGAGGAACTTCCCCGATTAGATAAAAAGATCGATCGCTTTTATCGTCAAATCGAATCAGACTGTACGGCGATTATGACGCTGCAAGCGCCTACGGCTCAAGATTTGCGCTGCTTGAGTGCCTTTATGCAGCTGGTGCGCGACTTAGAGCGCATTGGTGATTATGCTGAGGATTTAGCTGAGATTGCGATTAAAATTTTTCCTTACGCGCCTCATCCGTCAATGCCCGATATTGAAGCTATGTCCCTTCACGCGCAGTCGATGCTAGCAACTAGCTTAAAGGCTTTGGGAGATTTAGATGAAGCCGGTGGACGCCGTTTAAAGCGCTTAGATGATACTGTAGACGATGCGTATGATCGCGTTTATCAGACTTTAGCCCAACAACGCGATGTGCCTGGTGTAGTCGAGCCAATTGTACTGCTAGCACTGGCAATTCGTTGTCTGGAACGCATGGCAGATCATGCCACTAATATCGGTCAGAGGGTAGCATATATTGTCACCGGTCAACGCTCTTAATTGACGCTTCATCAGTCCACAAGCTTTAGCCACTACCTCTACAAACAAAGGCTGACGACTCAAGCGACTTAGTAAGCTAAAAAACATCTAATTTGCATAATCGAATTAAATATAACTTTTGTGGGTGAGTCGAAAAGCCGGCCCAGCTTATGCAATTTAAATATTCCTATATTTGTGCCTACGTATCTCGTGAATCTTAAGAAAATATTAAATACTTAAAAGTAAGTTAACTAAATATTTTACTAAAAGCTTACCTATTCTTAAACTTGCACAATTAAAGTAACGGATAAACAACTGAAAAATTTCAGGTCTATCTTACTGATAAATACCTCAATGTATAAGTTGTTTCCAGAAAAAAATTTTGAGTTAGTCTCTAGCTCTAATTGAGAAGAATACGCTGCCAATTATACAGGTAAAGTTTGATACAAATTATTATAGTTTCTTAATGATTGTAAATAGCGAGATTCCCTGATAATTATGTAGTTACGGTTAATGATATATTCCACAACTCCTACTTCAAACTCTTCTGTCTTATCAAATAGCTCTGCTTTGGATGGACAATTATCCCAGCAAATATTTACCCGTAGGGAATTAATTCCACTTCAAAATGATGTACTTTGGCGGATTGAGCACGGTGCAGTTCGTACCTTAACGTGGAGTGAAGATGGAACATTCATCACTCTCGGTTATTGGGGTTTAGGGGATCTGATTGGCTATCCTTTGTCTAGGGTCAAGCCCTACCAGATTGAATGTCTCACAGGCGTGGAAATAAGCATTGTGCCACCTCATTTGTGGCATCAAGATATGAATGCTTTGTTGTCTCATATTCAACAGTCAGAAAATCTACTAAGCATTGTGCATCGAAAACCAATTTCGCTACGCTTATGGCAGTTTTTAGTATGGTTAAGTGAAAAATTTGGACGTGATGTAGAGAAGGGTAAGCTAATTGATCTAAATGTTACTCACCAAGATATTGCTGAAGTGTTAAATACCACACGAGTAACAGTTACCCGGCTCCTACAACAGTTGGAGGAAGAAGGAACAGTTTTCCGTCACAAACGCCGCATTATTTTGCGGTTACCAAATAAATTAATTAAAAATTATGGTTCAGCATTATGCTAAATGACTTGTGTTTATCACAGTATAAAGGTATAATCATGACTGTGATTGTGTGTAAAATTCCTGAAAGTAAAGTGTTTTAAGCATTTTATCATGACTGGATTGTATAGGTGTGAGTGAGAGTAATAACATGACAAAACGATTCTGGAATCTTTGTAAGGTTAGTCCAGTTGTGCTAGCTGCTGCATTTTTCGCTGCCAATAGCGCTGTAGCTGCTGAAGTCAACGAACAGGTAACAAATGTTGCCCAGTTATCTGAAGCTCAAGATAACAACATGAGTCAGGTAACATCAGTTTCGCAATTTTCGGATGTGCAGCCTACAGATTGGGCATTCCAAGCTTTACAATCTCTAGTTGAGCGCTACGGCTGTATTGCAGGTTATCCCAACAGTACCTATCGTGGTAACCGTGCTTTGACCCGTTATGAATTTGCCGCAGGTTTGAATTCCTGTTTAGACCGAGTTAACGAACTGATTGCTACAGCTACTGCCGATTTGGTCACTAAACAAGACCTGACTACTTTACAGCGCTTACAAGAAGAATTTTCTGCTGAACTAGCAACCCTGCGCGGTCGCGTGGATGGATTAGAAGCCCGTACTGCTGAGTTGGAAGCTAATCAGTTCTCCACTACTACCAAGTTGGTTGGAGAAGCGATTTTTAACGTGTCTGATGTTTTTGGCGGAAATAGAGCAGTTCCTGCTGGTAATTCAAATCAAAATTTGAATTCTAACACTACTTTTTCTGACCGGGTGCGTTTGAACTTGTACAGCAGTTTCACTGGTACAGACCAGTTGCAAATCCGCTTGACTGCGGGGAATATCGTCTCTAATGCTGGTGTGAGCGGTACGAACATGACCCGGTTGGGCTTTGACGGTGATACCAACAATAGCGTTAACATCGATAAAATCAACTATGCATTCAACTTCAGTGATGCAGTGCGTGTCAAAATTGATGCTACTGGTGCTGAGTTATGGGAAAACGTCAATAACTTCAACTCTGACTTTTCAAGCTCTGGTAAAGGTGCTATCTCCCGGTATGGACGTTTCAGCCCGATATATCGCCAAGGTGCTGGTGGCTCTGGTATAACTGTTACCTTCAATCCTAAAGGCGCTATCAGCTTGAGTGGTGCTTATCTAGCTAACACTGCTAACAACCCTACAGATAATAATGGGTTGATTGATGGTGGTAATGCTATTTTTGGTCAGTTATCTTTCCAACCCACCAAAGCCTTTAATGTTGGTCTAACCTACGCCCGCACTTATCAAACTAATAATTTTAACAATACCAACAACAACAACCTTTTCCAAAGTATAGGTAGTGCTTTTGCTAACAGACCCTTTGGGAATAACACTGCTACCGAATCCAACAACTACGGTGTAGAAGCTACCTTCCAATTTAGCCCTAACTTGGCTATTAGTGGTTGGGGAGGTTACACAACTGCTGATGCTAGGAGTGGCGCTAATGCCGGCGCAGACGCAGATATTTGGTACTGGGCTGGAGCGCTTGCTTTGAAAGACTTTGGTAGAGAAGGCAACGTCTTAGGTGTGATCTTTGGTCAACCACCTAAAGTTACTGGTGGCAGCGCAAGAGGTCTCGCCGCCAATGCTAACTTTGACAGAGATACATCTTATCACTTAGAGGGTCTCTACAAGTTTAAAGTATCCGATAATATTCAAGTCACTCCTGGTTTGTTGGTAATCTTCAATCCAGAGCATAACGACGCTAACGACACTGAATATGTAGGTACTCTACGTACCACCTTCAGCTTCTAAAATTTGCGATGGCAAATAAAACTTAGAATTAGATAAACAAAAGCCCGCCTTAAGGTGGGCTTTTGTTCAGGCAGAAAATTAGCTATCTGGGATTATGATCTGGCTGATTGGATATATCTGTTGAGGGGCGATCGCTACTCCAAGCCCACCACACAGAGCCACAGTGACAGTAGTAAAACTCTTGCCATTTGCGACGACGGTCTTCTGTAAGTACAGGCGATCGCCGATTTAGCCAAACTTTTTCAGCTTCTCGGCTACTTGAGTGGCAATTAGGACAGCAAAATTCGTATGCATGTATTGCCTTATTCGTCCATTCAGGCGGGAGGGTAGCAAAAGCGTCCATGTCGTTATAAGTGTAGTAGCAATGGTTATCCAAAACTTTGAGGTTTTGAATTTAGCGGCAAACGGATACTATAAAATCCCGCCACACTATCAAACTGCTTAATCAATATTCTTATGGCTTAATCTGAATCTATTCACTTTCTCGCCATTAACCGAGGTTTTAACTAATAGAACAACCATTTAGAAAGACTGCAAGAGCTTCTCACAAATCAAAGGTTAACACGAATGACAACTAAAATAGTTACCATGCACATTATGGCTAATAATTAAATTTATGGAGCCAAATGTTGAAATTCGCCGTTTGTTAGATGTGATGCCTGCCTCTGGTCGGATGACGACAAAAATCGTTAGTAAGCCACAGCAGGCAAAAGTGATTGACGCCTCCTTTCCCCAACCCTGGAATGGGGAGCGACCGATATATATTAATTTCGATTTGTGGCGTCGTCTGACCAAGCAGCAACGAGACTTGCTGCTGTTGCAGATGGTTAGCTGGTTGACGGGGGTAAAGTGGTTTAAACCCGACATTTATCAAGGTGTAGTACTGGCGGGGCTGTTAGGCGGATTATTAGAAGCAGCACAGTCAGATGTAGTGGGTGTAGCCGTAGCTGGGGGATTAAGTGCGATCGCTGCTTTTCGGATCTGGCGCACTAATAAATCTCTTGAGTCAGAGTTAAATGCCGATGCAGCAGCAATTCGCATAGCACAACGGCGTGGTTATTCAGAAGCTGAAGCAGCGCAGCACCTGTTATCTGCAATTGAAGCGGTAGCCAAAATTGAAGGGCGTTCTGGTTTAGATTTTACCGAGTTGATTCGTTGCCAGAACTTACGAGCGATCGCGGGTTTATCACCAGTAGGTATGCCAGAAAGTTACAAGTAGAAATCAGGAAGAATCCATTCGTCTGAATAGTTAAAGAATCAGGATAATATTTTGATGAATAAGTTTGATCTCAGATTGTGATAGCATTTTTAGGAAGATTTTTAACTAACAATGCTAAACAAAAAACTCATCAAATATACTTCGATATTACCTTTTCATTCTCCTTGGTTTATTATCATTATTTTTTCTGTTCTTGGTTTAATAGGTATTATCAACCATTCGATGTGGCGAGATGAACTAAATCCCTGGCTCATTGTGAGAGATAGTGAATCTTTAGGGGATTTAATTGCAAATATTCGTTATGAAGGTCATCCTATTCTATGGTATTTTTCTCTGGAGCTTCTGAGAAAAATAGTCGATAATCCTATTATTATGCAAATTTTTCATTTGGCAATTACTGTTGTTTCGGTTACTCTTTTTTGCCTATGTAGTCCTTTTAACTATCAACAAAAGTTTCTTTTTTCCTTTGGTTTCTTTCCTTTTTACGAATATCTTTTAATTTCTCGAAACTATGCCTTTAGTATGTTGTTTGTTTTTGCATTCTGTACAATTTTCTCATCCAGAAAAATAACTTATACTTATTTGGCAATTTTATTGGGTTTACTAGCAAATAGTAGTGCTTATGGTTTATTGGTATCATTCTGTTTATCATTGACTTTGCTAGCTGAATTTTGTTTTGATAGTGAACATCGCCAGCAGTATTTTAGTCAAAGCCAAAAGTACAACTTATTTTTAAGTATTGTAATTATCACTGTTTCTTTTATTTTATGCATTTATATTATTACTCCTCCAACAGATAGTTATCTTCATGGTGGGTTAAATAATGGTTGGCTAACAAAATTAGATATCCGTCATTTATTGAGAAGCATAAGTAGAATATTTGGTGCTTATTTATTAATTATTCCTCAACACAAAAAATGGCTGGATTTAATTATTTGTGCGACAATTGCTCTATTAATTGTAATTTTAACCTTGATTAAATTATCTAAAAAGCCAGTTCCATTGTTTTTCTACATTATAGGTAATTCTGTAATATTTGCCTTTACATACTTCAGATTTATTGGTATGCCTCGGCATTTTGGACATTTCTATTTAGTTCTCATAGCAGCTTTATGGCTGGGAAGTTATTATCAAGAGTCTCTAGTTCTACTCAATAAATTTTCTGTTCGTCCAAATTCAATTATATTTATTCATAAATGGCATCATATCGCTTTAATGCTAATTCTTTATGTCCAGTTTTTGGGAGGTATTTATAGTTTTTCAAGAGATTTAGTTGTACCATTTTCTGCCAGTCGGGAAACAGTTCAATATATTCAAAAAGCCGGGTTAGATAATGAGTTTATTGTTGCCAGTCGAGATGCAAATATGGCTCCTTTATCGGGTTATCTCAATCGAAAGTTTTACTATCCTGAACTTCAAAAAATGGGAAGCTTTACCCTATTTAAAACTGGTCGTAAAGATGTCGAACAAGCTGAGATATTAAGCCAAATTAATTCTCTACTCCAAAATAAAGATGAGCAAAAGAAAATTTTGCTCATTTTAAATCGTAAACTGAATGCCAACCGCAATGATTTGAAAATTGTTCCAATCAAAGATTTTCAGAGAGGCTGGGTGGATACTGAACGATATTATCTTTATTGGGTAGATGAAGCATAAGGATAGTGCGCCGAATTTTGCAGATATTAGGCAGATTTTAGTCAATGATTGAGGTAAAGAGAATTACAAAATTTCATTCAGAAATATGGGTGGGATAAAATTTTTTGTACTGAAGCAATCAGCATTTACACCGAAATATATCGCTATGAATCCTTGGTTTATCCAGTGGCAATCGATAGCAAAAGATATTTCATTAAAGCTACAGTAAGAAACTAATCCTACTCTCTTAGGCGTTTTAAAGTGCTGTTCTGTCTTAGAAACTAAAGGCTTGACTGTTATATAAGCAACATATATCGCCCAAACACCCCAGAAATAACGCTTTTACGTCCTTTGAGTTAGCTTGCCACCAGTGAGAACTAGCTGCGATGCGTGAGCCTAATCTACACTGGAATAAGAGAATGTGTGTTTAACTAACTTAGATGTTCGAGACTGAGGAGTTTAGTCATACCTTCTTGGTATTGGTTATGATGTGCTTACCTCATGTGGTAAAACTTAACTTAAATTCTGTCAGTTACTAACGGAGTTGATAGGAATGGGTAACTTTATTATTTTTGCCTTGATAGTAGTTTATGGAGGCGGCGTTTGGAAGTTTTGGAATGGGTTTGGGCGGACTAATTTTAATCCCACTTTGACCAATCGCATTGGTTTATCTTTGCTATGGCCGGCTTTGTTTATTACAAATCAATCCTATCGTCGAAACTTTAGAAAGGCTTTGAAGGGCTAGAGTTTAAAGTCATCTGAACCTAATGGTGGCATATATCCCGATATAGATCTAACCCACCAACCCCCTTTCCCTACTAGGGAAAGGGGGTTGTGTTTGCTCATCCTAGAAGGAGAGGAATTAGGGGAGGGATAAGTTCGTAGTATTTACAAAGCAACCCGTTAGCAATTGGGAAGTATTTTAGCTGATGAATTTACGAATTATTTGCCATTGGTTAGCAGATGGATTGCTGCACCTACAGCTGCACCATCAACAGCATTCCCAAGAGTATCTTTCCTATTGCCAGTAATTACGCCAGTTACTGCGCTAGTGCCTGCACCAACTCCGACATCTTGAACAACGCTCCGGTTACGGCGATTGCGAGTATTTCTCAGACCATTTGCACCATTGACAGCTGCACCAGTGACACCACCTCTTACAGCATTATTTAATACATTACCCTTTCCTCTAACTGCTCCGGTGACTACATTAGTAACAGCCCCAATACCTGCATCTCTTAATACTTGGTCATCAGCAGCAGCCGGTTTAGCGGGAACTAATGTGACACCAGCTAAACTTGCAGCCATGAGGCTGGGTAGAAGTGTGCGTTTTAGGATATTATTCATTGTGTTACCTTCTCAAAACATCAAACAATTAGATAAATCTAAAGTTACTGGAGTCAGAGAAAATCATATTTTTTCAATTGGACAACAGCAACTATCTATTGTTTGAGGACATATACATAATCGCATTTATAAAGTCATAACTGCATCCCCTGAAAGCATGAATGTAGATTAAGTCTTGAGAAGGGCTTGGTGATTGATTAGGCAATACTAGAGATTACACATTGACAAAATAGAGTAAATATGAATTAAATATTTTTAGGTATGAAAGTTTCATTTTTTCAGTACTAGCAAGCGATTTCTGATGATAAATCGTGTACTGTTTACTCTATCTATCTAAAGATAGTTGACAAAATAAGTAAACTAACTGCCGGGGTTAATATTCAATTCTCTTAGTTTAGCAGCCAAGCGTTGCGATCATGCTTCTGTTTTCTGCGATCGCTCCCATCCTGTTTGTAACAAATTACCCTGATTATCCCACCAGCGCAACTAGGTCATGGGAACCTCCTAGATGTATGGGGTAATAAGTAATATGGCATTTTTATAGTTAGTTGCGATGGTGCGATCGCTTGAGTTACCTACAATAGATTGAATTTCTATCGGGGGTTGAATCTCTGTTTCAACTTGAGCCTCGACAATTGACGTATAAATTGGAATATCAACTTGTATGGCTTCAAAGCTCACAACTAGAGAGTATGGAACACTAGCTTCTGGGTCATTGTTCCAACCTTCATGTCCAACAACTGCAATAGAAAATGCTTCTGTGAGTTCAAATGAATCTACAACAGCCCAATCTTTTTGAAGGGTTCCTGCACTTCTGGATATATCTTTAATTATTCCGTGATTATTTTGTTTTCCTAGCATCCATTTAAAAATACCCTCTCCCTTTTCAGCATCCTCTGGAGCATCATACTCTTTCAAAATCCTTTTCAGAAAGCGTTCTGGATCTTCTCCTTTTTTACTACATTCCCAATCCAGCCAAGTTGAAAGATATTTTCGGCGATTTCTACGGGTTCGACGTGGTTGGGCTTTGTATGATAAAGTAACCTCCAGAAGAATTTTAAATGACTCTCCTTGAGAACGTAATTTTTCTGGTAATTTTACTTGGTAAACATGAGCTTGTTTAGCTACAATACGGCGCTCTCCTGTTGTCATCAAAGTGATTCTATTGGGAGCATTACCCAAAGCACGATCAACATTGGGAAGACCATAACCAATTTGACGAAGAACGTGCAATTTATTAACATCATCTGCCATTGTCCATTCAGGCCACCTTGCTGATTGCACTATTAATGCACGGTAAAGAAGGCAATTCTCATTGGGTAAATCAGCAGCTAGACGTGCAGCAATATGGCTTACTTTTGGTACTGCAAATGATGTTCCCACTTTGTCAGCAGCAAGTGCAGGCCCACCATTCAATGTTGAACGCACTAATTCAGGACAAACATTTTGAGGATATGTAATGTTAGGTGGTGTACCTTCGTCTATAACAAAATCCCCACCATATTCAACTACTTCTGGCTTAATTGTCTTCCAAATTCCCAATCCAGAGCATGAAAAGGCTGAAGGCTTATCCTTCTGTGAGATAGAAGAATAGGGAAATTGATGGTAATAACTTAGAGCAATTGAACCAACCGTTAAAGCTTGAAAGCTTTGTGCAGGGTTAGCAATTCTACATGAATCCTCTAATAGATAATCTGGATATGGTCGATTAGCTGCCAGATGTTCTTTCACAGATAATCTTGTATAGCCTATTTTCCCGCCTTCGGAAGGTAAATTACCAGCTGCGACAATAAACAGGATATCCTTTGTCCATGTCAGATTATCAATTGTTGCTGCCCAAGAACTCATATACTGGGTTCGGCAAGGAACAGACCCAGCAATACAATGATTAAAAATTCTTGTTTTTGTTTGGTCGTAGTAAATTTTTACAATTTCACATAGAAAAATTGGGGGAAATAGCTGTTTAGGCACTTCGCAGTTAGCATCTAGAACTCTTGCATTTTGAATCCAGCAAATAGATTTTTCCTTGCCACTGCGGGGTATAGTCCTGGGGTAAAGAACCGCACCAGCTACTCTAGTTCCATGTCCACCGTTGCCATAATAGTCAGCAGCTGTATGAGTTTCTCCTGGAACCCAAGACCTTGAACTTTGTGAATCAATCGCTGCTTTTAAAAGAAAATGACTTTCTTGAATACCACTATCAATAACACATACATTAGGAGCATTTGATTCTGGTAGCTCTAGTTGAAAATCGATATTACCAATATCTGATAAAGTTTCAGACTTAACAAATTCAGTTATATGATCAGGTAAACTGACATCAAAAATATACGGAAAATTTAAAACTAAATCTTTTAATCCCTTACCAGAAATTTCAATTCTGCAAGAAAAGCTATCTGGTAGTTGAGCAGAATTATGAATATGTCCATCAATAATATTGAAAATTTTTCCTTGATATCCTTGAACAAAATATGTAAAATCATCTTCTCTTTCTGACTTGATATCATCCCATTCTTGGTATGTTGAATCACGTTTATTTATCCATTCACTAACTCTTCTAGTATATCTTTCATCACTTTCGTTAGGCTTTGGTTCTGGATAATCAGAAAATTCAGACTTAGTGCCTATACAGGAAATTCCCACATCTACTATAAAAATGTTATCGTCAGTGATTTGTTCCCATTCATTAAGCAATTCTGGTGATAAAATGTATTCTGGTCTTCTAGTTCCATTCAAAATTTCCCATATTTCGGCAATTTTATTACCACCTCGTTCTGCTTTAATAAATTGTTCTATCTTTGTTTGTAGTTTACTAAGTTCTGGATCATTGGCAGAAGCCCCAATAATATATCCATCTTCTAATTCAGCAATGACCTCAATACCATACTTTCTCAGATCCTCGACATCGAAAGCAATAGGATCTATCTTTAAAATGATAGGTTTAGATTTTTGAGGAAGTGGTGGCTTTCCTTCTTGCTCACGTTTTTCTTGAGTATTTTGCCAATCAAAGATTAAGGATTCAACCGAACCTTTGAGTTTACTTCCATGTCCCTGGCGATTCCCCAGATTAATGACTGTGATGGAATTCTTTTTTCCTCCTCCTCTTGGTGGTACAGCGCTTCCTTGTTTTGTCAACCTAAGCGTAATATGCGGAAAACCCTGAGAACTTTCAACCATTTATTTATCCAGACACCAAAAATTAATACTAGGAAACTTTGATTTCTGCGATCGCTTCTTCTAAGTGTTCCTGAATCACTAGCTCCTCTCGCTCAAGGATTGCTCTTTTAGCTGCATCTTGTGCAACCCTCACAGCTTGAGCGGCAGAAAAATCTCTCATCTGCTCAATGATCCTTGGCCAGTTGATAGATCCCACTTCAATTGCAGATAGTGTTTCCTTTAGTATAAATTCTAGCTCTTGTTCTCCGGGTTTGGGTACTGCAATCAAATCATCAAATCTTCTCCAAAGGGCAGTATCTAGAGATTTATTTAGGTTCGTAGCTGCTACTAAAAGCCCAGAAGACGGTTGATACTCGTCCAAAATTTGAAGAAATGTATTGACTACTCGCTTAATTTCTCCTACTTCTTGAGAGTCTTCTCGTGTCTTAGCAATTGAGTCACATTCATCAAGAAACAATAAGCATGGACTTTTTGAGGCATCCTCAAATACAAGTCTCAAATTGCTTGCAGTTTCCCCTAAAAAAGATGACACCATTGCATCAAACCGAACTTTCAGGAGTGGTAATCCTGTATTCCAAGCTAAACGTTCTGCTCCTAGTGTCTTTCCACAGCCAGGAGGCCCATAAAGAAGAATTTTTTGTCTGTAACGCAATCCATGATGAGCAAGCCTATCTCTTGCCGCATATTCACGTTCAATTCGGCAGAAACGTTTCTCAATTTTTTCTGGCAACACCATGTGATGCCGCAAATGATCCCTTGGTATGATAGTTACTAAAGGAAGATTAAATCGCTTGCTAGTTGGTAATTCAGTTAATGTCTGTAAGTTTTCTGGTATTGAAGAAACAGGTTTGCTGATGTTAGTAGGCTTCTCTTTCTGGCTTTTTTTAGTGATATTCTCTAACTGGTCAGCTAAGAGAGTATGTCCCTTAGTGCGTTCTTCCTCAATCACTAGGTATGTAAGCTTATCAATCGCGTCTTGATCTGAACTAGCGATCGCTCTAAAAAATCTCTTGAGAAGCTCTGCTTTCATACTGCCTCTCAGTATAAATAGTAATTTATGAATAAATCAGTACTATTGTACTATATAAGTATAGTGCATTGTAGATTATAACGCGATCAGCTTGCCCCTAATCGTTATATTAAGTTATATAAAGAAAAAATAATTTTTCTACTTAGAAATTTACTATCTCTAAACATAAAACATTGCTTTAAGGTCTATATCATCTTCCCCTTCGATCAATAACAAAGTCATCAGATGTCCCTCAACAAACCCTGTTAATCTGAAATCAGACATAGCTTTTAGTTCCTTTATAGAAACTTTCTCACAATAGTATTTAAATATCATTTGAATAGCTTTATTTTTATCTAAGTAATACTGATAGCTACTATCCTTTTGCATCAAATGTTCTACTATTTTTGTTATTCGAGCTAGAAGTTCTTTTTTCTCCCTCGAAAGTTCCTGCATAATTTCCTCCATTCATCAAATAATTGTCTTAATTATAAACAATCTCTCTCAGCGCCTCTGTGCGAAAAAAAAGGCGGGCCTTTCAGCCCACCCTACAAAATTTTGAGAATATTCTGTTGCTATTAACCCAACAATTGTTTAGCCTTAGCTAACACATTATCAACGCTAAAGCCAAACTTCTCTAAACAAACACCACCTGGAGCCGAAGCACCAAAGCGATCGATACTAACGCAATCGCCTTCAGTACCCACATATTTGTGCCAGCCGAAACTGCTAGCAGCTTCTACAGACAAACGCTTGGTTACAGCTTTCGGCAAAATGGATTCTTTATAAGCCGCATCTTGTGCTTCAAATAGTTCCCATGAAGGTAGCGAGACGACACGAACTTTCTTACCTTCAGCCTTGAGTTTTTCGGCTGCGCCGACGGCGAGGCTCAATTCTGAACCAGTACCAATCAGGATGATATCAGGTGTACCTTCGCTATCCACCACGGTGTATCCACCCTTCGCCACACCCTCAATTGATGTACCTGCCAAGTTGGGAACGTTTTGACGGGTGAACGCCAATAGAGATGGAGCGTTTTGCTTCGACTTTTCTATCGCTACTTTATAAGCGCCAGAGGTTTCGTTACCGTCTGCGGGACGAAACACTAATAAATTAGGAATAGCTCGTAAGGAAGCTAGAGTTTCAATGGGTTGGTGTGTGGGGCCATCTTCACCTTGTCCAATGGAATCGTGAGTCATCACCCAAATCGAGCCAGCTTGAGAAAGGGCGGATAAACGGATGGCAGCACGCATATAATCTGTGAAGATCAAGAAGGTAGCACCATAAGGAATTAATCCCGAAGTGTGCAACGCTATACCATTACAGATTGCGCCCATCGCATGTTCCCGCACACCAAAGTGGATGTTGGGGTTTTCGTAGTTCCCTTTTTGGAAGTCGCCCTTACCCTTGATTTCGGTCAAGTTGGAGTGGGTTAAGTCAGCCGAACCACCAATCAATTCAGGTAAAACTGTCGCTAGTTTGTTGAGGCAGTTTTCTGAGTGTTTGCGGGTGGGCAATCCTTTGTCTTCGGGGGTGTAGGTGGGTAGTACCTTATCCCAACCGTCGGCTAGCTTGCCGCTTAGGTAACGTTCAAATTCAGCCGCTTCTTGGCCATACTTAGCTTTGTAGTCGGCAAATGTTTTGTTCCATTCCTCTTCATAACCTGCGCCACGTTCAACAGCTTTACGTGTGTGGTTGAGAGCTTCTTCTGGAATTACGAAAGGCTCGTATTCCCAACCCAAATTTTTCCGAGTTAATGCTATTTCGTCTCCACCCAAAGCAGCGCCGTGAACGCCAGCAGTGTTTGCTTTATTGGGGGAACCATAACCGATGATGGTTGTCACCTTAATCATTGAAGGTTTATCGGTGACAGATTTAGCTTCTTCAATTGCTTTAGCGATCGCTTCTAAATCTGTATTACCATCTTTAACATGCAAAACGTGCCAACCGTAAGCTTCAAAGCGCTTGGAAACATCTTCGGTGAATGCCACATCTGTGGAACCGTCGATGGAAATGTGGTTGTCGTCGTACAGAGCGATGAGTTTGCCTAATCCCAAGTGTCCTGCAAAAGAACAAGCTTCACCAGAAATTCCTTCCATGTTGCAACCGTCACCCACAATTACGTAAGTGTAATGGTCAACAATCTTGGCATCGGGTTTGTTATATTTAGCGGCAAGGTGCGCTTCGGCGATCGCTAAACCGACTCCATTGGCAATTCCTTGACCCAAGGGGCCAGTTGTGACTTCCACGCCTGGGGTCATGAAGTTTTCGGGGTGTCCAGGGGTTTTAGATTCCCATTGACGGAATTGTTTGATATCTTCAATGGTGACGCTATCGTAGCCTGTCAGATACAGCAGGGCGTACAGCAACATCGAGCCATGACCGGCAGACAAGACAAAGCGATCGCGGTTAAACCATTTGGGATTCTTGGGATTAAACTTCATAAAGCGATCCCAGAGGACAAAAGCCATCGGAGCCGCGCCCATTGGTAATCCTGGGTGTCCCGATTTTGCTTTTTCTACGGCATCAACAGCCAAGAAGCGGATCGAGTTAATAGCCAGTTCTTCGACGGACAATTCTTTGGCGGATTGGGTTGCAACAGTCATAATCTCTTGTTTTTAACGACGGGTTAGCACTCTTCGTAGCTTCTCTTGCTGGGGTTATTTTAGATTCCCCACAGTATCCTCATCATCCCATTCCCGCTTGTCGATGGACAAGCGGGATCTCCTGAGTTTCTGGTGATAAATCAAGCTGATAATTGGGTCATGCTGAACGCTTAAGTTATATCGGAATGATATTTCTGATACTTTGGGCATGGGGCATCCCTTCTCTGCGAGACGCTACGCGTTAGCGGAGCTTTCGCTTTAGCGATACGCGATACGCTCAGGGTAAGTGGGCATGGGGCAAACGAGCAGAGTCGGATCAAACGACTGAATTCTGAATTCTGAATTCTGACTCCTGACTTCTTTTAAACGTATTTCTTAAAGGCCAGTGTGACATTATGACCGCCAAACCCAAAAGAATTGGATATTGCCACCTCGACTTTTTGAGCGCGGCTAAAGTTAGGCACGTAATCTAAGTCACACTCTGGATCGGGATTTTCCAGATTGATTGTCGGTGGAATTTGGTCATTAGCGATCGCCAGCACTGTTGCAACTGCTTCAATACCTCCAGAACCGCCCAATAAATGACCTGTCATAGATTTGGTGGAGCTAATTGCCACCTTATAGGCATGTTCTCCCAAGGCTTTTTTGATTGCTGAGGTTTCAGTTGAATCATTAGCTGGGGTACTAGTGCCGTGGGCATTAATATAGCTAATCTGTTCGGGGGTTATGCTGGCATCTTTGAGCGCTAGTTCTATTGCTCTAGCGGCTCCCAGTCCACCAGGGACGGGGGAAGTGATATGGTAAGCGTCACAGGTCATACCATAGCCGATCATTTCGGCATAAATGTGAGCGCCGCGACTTAGGGCGTGTTGCAGTTCTTCGAGAATTAAAATTCCTGAACCTTCACCCAAGACAAATCCATCGCGATCGCGGTCAAAGGGACGGCAAGCTCTATACGGATCGTCATTGCGAAAAGAGAGGGCTTTACAAGCGGCAAACCCAGCCATCGATAATGGTGTCACAGCAGACTCTGTTCCGCCGCAAATCATCGCTTGGGCATATCCTCCTTGGATTAAGCGAAAAGCATCGCCTACAGCGTTAGAGCCAGCAGCGCAAGCAGTTACAGGGCAGGAATTTGGCCCTTTAGCACCCGTGTGAATTGCCGTTAATCCTGCTGCCATATTGGCGATCATCATCGGTATCATGAATGGACTACAGCGATCGGGCCCACGGTTGAGGTAGATAGTTTGCTGGTCTTCTAATACCTTAATGCCACCAACGCCAGAACCGATCATGACACCTACCTGTTCTGCATTCAGTTCATTAATAACTAACTGCGCGTTAGCTAGAGCCTGTTTTGCTGCCGCAACCCCAAATTGGGCAAATCGATCCATGCGCTTGGCCTCTTTGCGCTCCAAGTAATCATGTGGATCGAAGTTTTTTACTTCACCAGCAATGCGGCAATCATGGCGAGACGCATCAAAAAATGTGATGTGGTCAATGCCATTACGTCCACTCAATAATCCATCCCAATATTCTGTTGCTGTGTTACCTATAGGTGTAATCGCGCCAACACCAGTTACAACAACGCGTTTACGTGTATAATCTGTCATGATTCAGTTAAAGGTGGCGAAAAAGCAGCAGGCATTAAACAGTGCTAAGTTTCGTTAGCGTTAGCGGGGCGTTTAGCCCGTCCTGAGTTCTGAGTTTTGGAAGCACCCAAAGATGGAGAAAACTCCAAACTTTTGCCTCCTAAAACTCTAACTCTTAAACCCTGTACAGACGCGATTAATCGCGTCTCTCAGCACTCAGTGAAAAGTCAAAGCAGTGGTTTTTGCCTAGATGCCCAGAGGGGGCATGGCATTGCCATCTAAACTTCAAAGACTCAAAACTTTTTTAAGCTGATGCGGTAACTTTGTTATTGATGTAATCTACTGCGTCTTGAACCGATACAATCTGTTCGGCAGCTTCGTCGGGAATTTCGATATCAAATTCTTCTTCCAAAGCCATTACCAGTTCAACGGTATCTAAGGAATCTGCTCCTAAATCTTCCATAAATTTGGACTGAGGAGTGATTTTGTCAGTATCTTCAACACTCAGTTGTTCGATGACGATTTTTTTGACCTTATCAAAAAGTTCGGTTTGGCTCATAAATAATAAAAGTCCTTAACCAGTTGCTAGGTTCTGCTCTTTATGGGAGACATTGTTTTGAGCATATACATCTTACCGTCAAGCGCGATCGCCCGTATACTACCAAGGGTTTTTCTGTTAGAAAACCTCTCCCGTTCCTCAAAAGAATCGGGTAAGTTTTCTTAGAATTGGGTATAGGAGTGGGCTATGCCATTGCCAACAGCATGTAAATGCTTCGATTGTCCAATTATTGCTAACTTTTTTTACAATGTCTCGCTCAGTATTTACAGCCTTGCTAGCAATCAAAATATATAGACGCTGCGGCTTTGAACCTAGACGGTTAAAGAGACGGTGAACGTCAAACATCAGAGCTGAAATGCTAACAAGGAATAATAAAACAGTTATTGTTTTAGAGCGATCGCTCTAACCCAAACATACCTCTATGCTATCTCAGACACTCAAATACGCTTATTTTCCTGGATGTGTTGCCCAAGGGGCCTGTCGGGAACTTTACCAGTCAACTCAAGCGCTTACCCAAGCACTGGGTATTGAACTGGTTGAACTTAAAAAAGCTGCTTGCTGCGGTTCTGGCATATTTAAAGAAGATTCTAAACTGCTGGAAGATACAGTCAACGCCAGAAATATTGCCCTAGCAGAAGAATTAAATTTGCCCTTACTTACCCATTGCAGCACTTGTCAAGGTGTTATCGGTCATGTTAATGAACACCTGAAAGAATGCCAAACAACTGACCCTGCGTACATTCAACAAGTTAATGGCTTACTGGATAAAGAAGGCTGTTCACCTTATCGCGGCAGTACCGATGTTAAACATCTTCTCTACGCCTTGGTAACAGATTACGGTTTAGAGGAAATTAGCAAACGTGTCACCCGGAAGTTAACTGGATTAAAATGCGCCGCTTTTTATGGCTGTTATCTCCTCCGCGCCCAAAAATCTATGCCTTATGATGACCCCTTTCAACCGGAAGCGATGGAAAATATGTTTCGGGCGGTGGGTGCAACACCAATTTATTACCGAGGCCGGACACAATGTTGTGGTTGGCCCCTGGCTAGCTATGCTACTACCCAATCTTTCAAGATGGCGGGGATGCATATTCAGGATGCTTTGACTTCTGGTGCTGACTGTATAGTTACACCTTGTCCTCTGTGCCACTTAAATTTAGATTCGCGTCAGCCAGAGGTGGAAAAGGTTATTGAACAAAAGTTAGGTTTACCAGTGTTGCATTTACCCCAGTTAATTGCTTTGGCACTTGGGGTTAGTCCAAAAGAACTGGGTTTAGAACGCCACGTTGTTTCCACAAAGCCAGTGCTGGAGAAATTAGGATTTTAGTATGTAGATACATCTTAGCGGAGCGGCACAAAGTGCAACTTCGCTTCTCTGCATGGGTGCGGAGGGAGGATGTCAAACCTGAATTCAACAATAACTACAAGCGATCGCAGACGAGTTGCTTAGTGATCGGTGGAGCGATCGCCTTGTTTGATTCTGCACCAGCACAGATTATGGTTAAATTCGAGGATTAATTGACTGAGATTGATTTGACTTCAATTTGCGATCGCCCATTAGTGTGATGCGCCAAAGCCGCCATTCCATGTTCTTGGGCCCGCAGTTCTTGATCGGATATTTCTGGCTCCTTAATATAGACCGAACTCACTAAGATATTCAAGACTCCACTTTCTTCAGCCTGACGGACAGCACGATGCGTAATTAATTCACCCACATTCAAAATCACATTGTCTTGTGGATCAAGAATGACGCGGGTAACTGGACGACCCAGTGCTTGTTCAATTCGTTGCTTCTTCAACGCGCGTGTGCTGCGTCCTTGTAACTTTTCTGCCTGATCTTTCAAAGCTTGCCAGAAAGTGTTGAGGTTCTTTTGAGCAACGCTTGCTTGATCGCGCAGTTGAACTTTGGTTTCTAACCATGTGTCACTTGCGCTAGAACTAACTGCACTTACCACAGCCAGACCAGCAGCATTTAGTAATTCTGCTTCTTTACGGTAAGTTTGGGCACGAGCAAGGACGGATTCAGTTACAATTTGCCCAGATGCCGCAATAATTAAGCCATCGTCAGCACGCACTGTTTGCAGGACTCTACGCCCTTTTGCCTGCTGGATCGCCACATATTCTGTCAGCCCATCAACCGATTGACGCAAGTTAGCAGCAACGCTGTGAGTTGCGCTCTGAATTTGATTACTAGTAGATTCTGTTGCTGCTTTCAAATTGCGGCTAATGTTTGCAGTCAGACTGCCACCCGTAGCTCGATAGAGTTCATCGAGGATGCTCATGCGAACGGCTGCTTCTGCATCCACTAGGGTGACTTCCTGCCCCTGTAGTAGCAGTACACTACCGTCTGGAGTCAGCACATCCCGCTCAACATGCTTGCCAATCACGTATATTTTTTGTTCCGCAGGGTCAACCAGATTGTTTGTCAGAGAGGCAGATGCATCTCGATTGAGGTTTTGCAGTTTGCTGCTAGTAGCATCAGTTGCGGCTTGCAGTTGCTCACCTGCATTATCCCTTGCTGACTGTAGCCTGCGGTTCACATTGTCTACTGAGTTTTGCAGTTGCTCACCTGCCGACTGGCTGGCTGAATTTAGCTTGCGGTTAGCCGCTTGGGCCGATTCTTGCAACCTGTCTTCAGTTGCTTGGACGGCTCCCCGGAGACCACCGACCTGTTCTTGCATCATCTGAGCAGTTTCTGGAGGTACAAAGGCAACATCGTAACCAATTGTCACCGTTTCAGGAGCGGGAACGAAGGATCGCCCCGAGTAAGCATCGGCAAATACACCGCCAGAAACTTCGTATCCTTCTACCAGTCCACTATGCTCATCGAAGAACAAATCAACTAGTGCACCAAGGTCGAGTCCCTCAGTGGTCAGAATTCTCGTTCCTTTTAGGACGATATTCTGGTGCAGAATCTCTTTAATTGCAGGGACACGATGTACCTTAACAACGGATTCTTTCGAGTTAACGACGATCGCATCTAACCCGATGGCTTGCACCTCTTCTAGGGGAATGACTTTTGCACCCCGAAATAATCCCTTCTCTTCAACGAGGAAACCCAAAAGTTGATTGTGTTTTTGATCAAAAATTAAATCTATAATTCGCTCAATTTTCTTACCATTGTCATAGGTGACAACTACTTTATCGATAACATCACTACCTTTACGCATTTATCTATTCCTCGCAGTTTTTATTAATTGGGTTGTCCAGTGACTTGTTCGTTGGTTGGCTGAATTTTTAGCTGAAAATCTCGTCCCTCTCTGCCAAAACCGGGAACTATGTCAATAACGCCAAAGTATTCGAGGAGTACCCCAAAAATAGCGATAAGGGTGATGAGAACGGTGATGTTTGCTCCGGTATTAGAGCGCTGTCCTACGAGCCTGGGCATTTTTTTTTCTTATTTATTGTTTTTTTATTGGAAAACTTGGTATATAAATCAGACAAGTTTGTTTATATCATTATCAATTATCAATTATTAATTTTAAGTACATATCTATCTTCCGGCATATGCCATCGTTCAGTTTGCTCTTCAAAAAGAAATAAATTACAAAAATATTTCTCAAAGTAAATGTATTAGCTATATTATTAGCCAATTTTTTATCTCTTTTAAGAAATAAATATTTTTATTTTTAGCTTTAACAATAAGGATAATTTTAGTCCTATATATTTGTAAGCTATCGTTAAAAATTGAATTTTTTCGCACAAGCTATACAACTTATACGCTATTAAAACGTTCGCTGGAACATGATTTGAAAATTAGCTAATCACCCCAAATCCAGTTTTGTAGGAAGCCACTACATTGCTCTGTTCAAGTGAGTTATAGCAACTGGCGTTGTGTTAAGCGGAACGCCGCAGGGCACTGCAAGACCTCAAAATGGTGCTTTGTAGAGACGCGAAATTTCGCGTCTCTCAGGCAATTTGTAATGTGGATTTTTACTGCGTGTAAAAAATCCGCCAAGCTTTTTTATTCATCATTGCTATCTTTGAATTTACGTTGTAATTGTTTTAGCGATTGATACATATCTGGCAGACGACTATAAACAGCACATACCTTGAGATATAGTTTGTAAGGAATGGCTGGACTTCCGCAGACAACTTCTGCTGGTGCAACGTCGCTGTGAATTCCAGTTTGAGCAGATGTCATCGCCCCATCTCCAATCTTCACTTGATTAGCTATTCCTGTTTGTCCAGCTAAAATAACGCGATTTCCTAGTTTAACACCCCCCGCCATGCCAACCTGACCTGCGATCGCACAGCCAGAACCGGTTTGGCAACCATGACCTATTTGCACTAAGTTATCAATTACTGTATTACGACCTATCCGTGTTTCGCCGACGGCTGGGCGATCGATAGCACTGTTGCAGCCAACTTCCACACCATCTTCTAAGACTGTATAGCCGGATTGTTCCATTTTTAACCAACCAGTTCGGGTAGGAACAAAACCAAAGCCTTCTGCACCAATGACAGCACCACTGTGAATCACACAATCTGCACCAATGTGGGTGCGTTCGTGGATGGTACTATTGGCGTGTAAGGTGGTGCGATCGCCTATTTTGGCATCTGGATAAATCACCACATTGGGATGGATAATTGCGCCATCGCCAATTTCCACCCCTTGCTGAATCACAGCATGGGGGCCAATGTAAACATTATTGCCAACTTTTGCGGTGGAGTGAATCACAGCAGTGGGATGAATTTCTGGGATGGGGCGATATGGTTGGTAAAAAAGCGCGATCGCTTTGGCAAACAATAATCGCGGATCTGGGGTTGCAAGCCAGACAATACCGCTCTCTTGTGCAAGCACTTGTAATTTTTCGTCTTGGGGCAAAATTAAAGCACTAGCATTGGTTTTAGCGACAAAAGACCCAAATTTTGCCCCTTCTACGTAGCTGAGAGTACCGTTGCTAGCTTCATCAATGGCTGCTACCCCTGTAATTTCTGGGTCATGGTCTGGGTTGCTAGTCAAGCTATGATTGGTAGCGGCATCACCAAATTGGCGGAGAATTTCGCTGAATTTCATTGTTGGGTGTATTCAAAATTGATCTACAATGGCAAGACAATTTTCCCATTACGGATTACGAATTAGTAATTATTTGGTCAATTCAAATTGATGGGTTGAGGTTGACACAAAGAGAAGTTGCTCTTCTTGGCGTCGCTCTTTATAGCAGGACTAGTCGCTAGCCGCCATTGCTATACCTGCTAAATACCCGGTTGTCCAAGCACTTTGAAAGTTAAACCCACCGGTAACGCCATCAATATCTAAGATTTCTCCGGCAAAATAAAGACCAGGAACTAACCTACTTTCCATCGTCTTAAAGTTGACTTCTTTGAGGTTGACACCGCCACAAGTAACAAATTCTTCTTTAAAGGCTCCTTTACCACTGATTAAGTATTGCCCCTGAGTAAGTTCTTGCAGTAGTTGATTTAAGGTTTTACTAGATATTTCTGCCCAACGGTCTTCTGTGGTAATGCCTGCACGGGCAATGATATATTGCCAGAGACGATGGGGTAGATCAACGCCGCGATGCAATGCGATCGCTTTCTTTCCCCATTCATCCTTAACTGCTAAAACTTTTTCTCGCACTTGTTCTTGTTGCAATTGGGGCAGCCAATTAATCAATAATGTGGCTTGATAGCGGCTTTCGTGCAGAACTCTCGCACCCCAAGCAGAAAGCTTCAGAACAGCCGGGCCACTCAAACCCCAGTGGGTAATTAGCAATGGCCCAGTTTGTTGTAATGGGGATTTTCCACCCCCAGATAACCGCAATTGGGCAGAGTTAACGCTAACTCCAGCTAAAGCCCGCAATAGAGGATCAGCAATGTTGAAGGTAAATAAAGAGGGTACTGGCGGTTCTATTTGATGACCTAACTCTTTGACAATTTTATAACCTACAAGGCTGCTGCCGGTAGCAAGAAGTAGGCGATCGCATTTAATCGGATCTCCCGACTTTAAAAGAATATCAAATCCTCCATCTGTTGCGGTCACTGAAGTTACGTGTGTACCGATACGGAGTTTGACACCAGATGTCGCCACCGCTTTAATCAGAGATTCCACAATGGTTTCTGAACTATTGGTGACAGGAAACATCCGGCCATCAGCTTCAGTTTTTAGATAGACTCCACCAGCAGCAAACCAATCTACTGTATCTTGAGGCCCAAACCGAGTCAAAGCACCCCGCAAAGCTTTTGCACCTCTGGGGTAATTTCGCACTAACTCTTCAGGCAAAAAGCAAGCGTGAGTAACGTTGCAGCGTCCGCCACCAGAAATTAGCACTTTCGCTAGAGGTTGGCGACTGGCTTCGAGTAATGTAACTTGGGCATCAGGATTGGCTTTAGCACAAGCGATCGCGCCAAAAAATCCTGCTGCTCCACCCCCAATAACTACGATTCGTAACGGTAGCAAGTTCTAAAATTTCTCAATAGCACGTACTTTACTAGGCTAGCCGTTATCTTCACTATTCAACTATTTCAAATTGATCTTTGGTGGCACCACAAGTCGGACATACCCAATCATCTGGTATATCTTCAAAGGCTGTTCCCGGCGCTATATCGCTATCTAGATCGCCTACTTCTGGGTCATATTCATAGCCGCAAACAGTACATATATACTTTGCCATGTTCGTTTCCTTTAGTAAATTGTTGGCATTGCTTCAGTATTAAATACTTCTGGTAGTTAGTCAAAAGAGGCTTATTCATTAGTCCAAAAGAAACCACGCCCACCCAAGGGCAAAGCTACGGGCATCCCTTGGGACATGGTTTGAATTAGTTCGATATCATATCATTAGTTTTTTTTCGCCCAGGAGTGGCGCGGTATATACCAAAAACTCTTGTATCTTAGACCAATGACCAATGACCAATGACCAATGACCAATGATTAAAAACGCCACCAAGTCCTTTGGACGTAACTGATAATTGCGATCGCGATCGCCCCTAGTAGCAGTAGCCAAATTATTCCACCTGGAATAAAAGTGAGAATACCAAAGCCTCTCAGTACCCAGACGGCTACGCTAATGCCGAGAAGGATACCGAAAATCTGGATTAATCTACGATTTAAAGAAGATTGACTCACCTACTTTTCCTCTCAACTCAACAGAGATTACACTTGATATTGACAATAAAATATGAAGTTACGATGAAGTTGCAGTTTCATCAGAAATAACACGTAAAAATCGAGAGATGCTATCCAATCGTTGAGCTAAGGTGCTTGAAATTAGGTCGTGTTTGTGCCATTCTAGCTGTTAAAAACTTAGTTTTTAATTTATAAATACCGCTATTATCAAGTCTACTTAAATATTAATTGTGTTAATTGTGATAAGAACTACAATTTTTCCAGTAAGATAACTGAAATAATTACCATAAACTCGCCGTTTCTGGAAAGATAGGCATTACACTTGAACTAAAATTTTGTGGGTTGGATCTAAATCAAGTTTTATGGCTTGTAGTTTCAACTCCATTTAGGTGGATGAGTTGAGGAGTAACTAAAATCATTATGTCTGCGTCTTATATCTTAGACTCAATTATTGCAGGTTCAGATATGGCTTGGAGTCAAGACAAGCAAAAGTTGCTGGTACAAGGTGAAATTTTAATAGAAACGCGATCGCACAAAACCTGGGGTGGCGCGGTAACAGCCTGGATGTATGTGCCGATGGTGCGATCGCAAGTCTGGCAGCAATTAACTGATTACCCCCGGTGGGTGCAATATTTTCCCGATATCACTAAAAGCGAGATATTACACATAGGTGAAGTCAAAAGCCTGTATCAAGCAGCACAAAAAGCCTTTTTCTTTTTCACAGCTCAAGTTGAAATTTACCTCAACGTTGTAGAAGTGCTGGGGCAACAAATCCAATTTCGCATGGAAAAAGGGACTTTTGAGGATTTTAACGCCAATTTAGTACTCAAAGATTGCGGTAACGGCACAATACTTGCTTATACTGTGCAAGCTACACCTCTGATTCCAATTCCATCAATTTTCATTCAACAAGCAATGAACTTTGAGTTGCCTGCAAATATGCGTAAAATGCGACAAGTACTTTGTAAGGGTCAAAATAATTCGTAATATCATGCCCGCTTGATTACTTATTAAACCCTAAGAACCCCACCCCGCCAAAGCTATGCTTTG
>JAHCSU010000119.1 GCA_023522315.1 Nostoc sp. CCCryo 231-06 | reverse complement strand
CGCTATATACATATTTTACCAGAATACAGAGCGCCTAACTTTGATGTGAAGTCACCAGTGGCGTAGGGCAGAAATCAATTTCTAATTTGCCATCGACCTTTGGAACCTTAATACTTCTTGGCAAGAGTTTTAGAGCCTGTATCGGTTTGCATAGATTGCTTGACAAGATCAGCTAGTTCGTCAAGCTGGCTAATTGCCTCCGCACCTTCTAGCTTCATTAATTCGCGGTCATCCCGCATTTCCGTCCAAGTAATCCCGTAATCGGATACCAAAAACCGAATCAGGTGGTTATCACCCAGGCTAACCATAAACGATGCACTATTCATTTGATCGCCACAGGTGTAGCAGGATGCAGGATACCCGCGCCGCTCTAATACAACCGCCAAAGCTTGCAGGTTCATTACCAAGTCTTGGACGAATTGTCGATGTTGATGTGCTAGTCTCAGAAACACTTTTGTCCTCCAGACACCACAGTAATTTGAGTTTCTTTTATATTTTCTTTAGATTTTCTCATCCACTGGTATTGTAGACTATTCAACACAATTACCAAACAGATGATATTGAGTCGTTAATTGACTACCTTGTTTAAGGTAGTAGATTAGGTTTTTGAGCGCCGTATCAAACTATTCAGTTTGCAAATTAAAAATCTCGGACAGAATTTCTAAATTTAACTATATCTTTATACACTTCTGTCAGGGTAGATTCTTACAAGAAGCGATCCGCTTTAAGAGTAACTTAAATCTAGCACTAGTCAAGTACAGAAAAGCTACATATTTCGCTTTTATTGCCGACGTGCAGCCCAAATGAGTGTTATGAGAGGCTATAACGTAGTTTTACATCCTTATACTCTCTTTTTTAGATGTTTACTCTGTTCTCTTTCTAACGTAGATTTTGGTATAGACAAGGAATTAAGTATACCAAATTCGCTTCTTTTGTATATATAAAGTTGAGCAGATAACAGTGCAAATTTGATATTCAGTACTAAAACCAGGTTAGTTATAGTTCTTTATACAAACTTTACGTAATTAATAGATAAGTCTGAGTAGAGCTTGTCCTAAGTAGCTAGAAATATAGACAACCCTGTACAATAAGGTAAAACTTTATACAGGGTTTTGTCATGTATAAGCCAAATGAATTTGCTAAAAAATCAAATATTACCGTTAAAACACTTCAGCGCTGGGATAAGTGTGGAAAACTTCCAGCGAAACGAACATTATCCAATTACAGGTATTATACGGATGAAGATTTACGTATTGCTAAAGGTTTAAATCCTGTTGAAGTAAAAAGGAAAATTTTAGTTTATTGTCGCCTCAACAGGAATTAGTAGAAGATTTAATGGCAATAATCCACTGCTTTTCGTGTAGATTATATGGCTTGGGTAGCTATTCTTCTGAGTTCAAGAATAAATTAAAAGAAACTATTGACAACCCTCCCCGGAAAATAGTAAATTCAGGAGGTAGTAAGTCGCAGTGTTAAGGGAGGAGAAATAGTGCTTTTATCTATCAAAACACAGTTAAAGCTAAACTCAAAAGAGCGTGTTTTGATGTCTAAGCACGCTGGAATAGCAAGGTTTACATCTTGCGGGGGGTTAGCCACATGGCAGGCTTTATACAAGGATGGGTACAAGCCTAATCACAGATTTTTGAGAACATTTTTTAACAATCATGTTAAGACAAATCCTGATTTATTCTGGTTAAAAGAAAATGGGATCTGTCAAAAAATAACTGAGTTCGCTTTTGAAAAGTTAGGAAATGCTTACAAGAGATTCTTCAAAGGTTTAGGTGATTATCCTAGATTCAAGAAAAGAAGTAAATCCCTGGGAAGCTTCACTATAAATTCAGGTGGGAAACCAATTAATGTTGGTGGGACTCGTATTAAGTTACCTACAATAGGATGGGTTAAAACTTATGAAGGGCTTCCACATACTAGTACTACTAAATTTACCGTTTCAGAACGGGCTGGTAATTGGTATGTAAGTTTTTCGTTTGAACAAGAACTGCCTAAGCCATCAATCAAAATTCCTATCATCGGAGTTGACTTGGGCATCAAGGTGTTAGCCACAATATCTTCAGGGGTTGTTTTTCATAATCCCAAGGCTAGAGACAGGATGAAAAAGAAGTTGGCGAAACAATCTCGTCAATTGAGTAAGAAAACTAGAGGCTCTAAAAGATATTTAGAACAGAAACTAAGAGTTGCGAAAACTCATAAGCGCGTCCATGATATTAGACTTGATGCAACACACAAAGCAACAACCACTATTAGCAAAAACCACGCCAAAATAGTAGTTGAAAGTCTAAATGTTAAGGGGATGATGTCGAACCACAAATTAGCTGGTGCTGTAGGGGATGCAAACTTTTATGAATTTCGTAGGCAGTTAGAATACAAATCCAAAAAATTTGGTTCTGAGGTTATAAATGCTTTTCCATTCTACCCTTCTAGTAAAACTTGCTCAAATTGTGGTCATATCCAGGATATGCCATTGTCTGTAAGAATATTTGATTGTCAATCCTGTAAAGTCAGTTTAGACAGGGATTGGAATGCGTCGAAAAATTTAGAAAAGTTAGGATTATAATTTAAAACACGGCAGGCTTTACCGTGTCTGGACGCGGAGGGTTCTGGAGCCGACTCCACCCGATGAAACGTCAAATGAATTAAGATGTCCAAGGATGTCTAGGATTCATGTAGCAGAATCCACAATGGATAAACTCAACACTGACGATACCTAAACTCAGCAGAGCAATGTTGCCATTTAGGCAATATTTTTAGCTATTTTGGAATTATCTTCAAAAAATTCTACCAACCAAAGCACAGAAATTTGGAAAAGGCAAACAACCGCCACAGTGTACTAGTGTCCTAAGCGCTGTGGCGGTTCTTGTATTTTAATTTTTATCTCGTTTATAGTAAAAGACCTTGACAGGTTTACTTACTAAACATTACTTGTACTGCTAACAAGTAGTTTTTCCCCTTTCAACATCCGCGCCGCAGCTTCAAGTAGAGCTTCTTCGAGATAAGGCTTGGTAAAGTAGCCACTAGCACCGAGTTGAGCTGCAATTTGTCTGTGCTTGTCTGCACCCCGCGAGGTGAGCATGGCGATCGGTAAGTGGTTGAGGTTAGAGTCTTTCTGAATGCGAGAGAGTAACTCCAGACCATCGCAACGGGGCATTTCGATGTCGCAAAATACGATATCGCAAGGCAGACCAGAGCGGAGTTTATCCCAAGCTTCCTGTCCATCACGCGCCTGTTCTACACGATAACCTGCCTTATTAAAGGTTAGGGAGAGTAACTCTCGGACTGTAATCGAGTCATCGACGATTAGCACTGTCGGGTCAATCTTCGCTGGAGAGGTGTCTACAGGAATTCCTTTCTGTTGCCAAGAATTGCCACCAATTTGTGTAGAAATCCGTCCTTGGAAGATGTCAATTATTTCTAGTACGTCAGCAATGGGCATAATCCGGCCATCACCCAGGACTGTAGCACCAGCTACACCAATGGGTTTAGGCGCTGGGCCTTCAAATTGCTTAATTACAATTTCTTGTTCGTTCAACACTAGGTCAATCTGTAGAGCAATCATCGTATTTGCCGATCGCACGACGACCACAGAAACCATATCATCATCTCTAGTGCCGCCATAGACATTGCCGCGACTGATTTGGCGATTGAAGGTTAAAAGTTCCTTCAGGGGTCGGAATGGCAGCACCGTATCCCGCCAGTAAATAAATGATTCCCCATTGGCATCGTGTTGAATATTTTTGACTGGTATATCCAGCGTATCTTCTACACCGTCCATCGGGAAGGCAATTCTGGCTCGATCAGAGACGCAGCAGAGAGCTTTACAAATACTCAGAGTCAGTGGCAGACGGATGGTGAACGTGGTTCCCTTACCGATCGCAGAATCGGTGGTCACTGTCCCACGAATTTCACTAATCTCGGAGCGTACTACGTCCATACCCACGCCACGACCAGAAATTTCATCTGCTTGGTCTTTGATTGTAAAACCAGACTGGAACAGCAGATCGTAGACTTCCAGGCGAGACATGGCTTTTGCCTGCGCTTCTGTAATCATGCCAATCTTCACCGCCTTAGCTTTAACCTTTGCTAAATCGATGCCTGCGCCATCATCGCCTACAGAAATGATCGTTTGGTTGCCTTGGTGGAAGGCACGGATAGTAATGATTCCTATGGGTGGTTTACCAGCAGCTTGCCTTTCTTCTGGCGTTTCAATACCGTGAGCGATCGCATTACTCAACATGTGAGTTAACGGATCGGTGAGATTATCCAAAATCATCTTGTCAATTAAGGTATCACCACCTTCGATCAGCAACTCCACTTGTTTGCCACACTTGATGGCGTTGTCGCGCACTCCTCGCCGCCAGCGATCAATAGTTTGGGCAAAAGGCACCATTCGCGCTCTTGTTAATCCCTCTTGTAACTGGGTGGTTACTTGGCGGAACTGCCTTGCTACGCGCTCGGTTTCTTCGGTAACGAAATCAATGTCACTTGCCGACTCACGCACTCGCACAATGCGTTCAATCATCTGCTGGGACAGGGTATGGAAGGGAGTAAAACGATCCATTTCTAACTCGCTAAAACCCCTATCGGCATTGAAATCAGGCGCTTGGAAGCCGGAGTCTTTCTTTTTGCGTCCAGCTAATAGAGAAGCTTCTAGTAGCGATCGCTCGTACAACTCCTGCATTCTTGCGCCCACATCCGAGAGTTGTTGTACCTGAATCAGCAAGTTATCTAATGACTGCCGCAGCCGTTCATGATCCTGCTCTAAGGTATTGCGATTTACCACCAACTCCCCAACTAAATTACTCATATCGTCCAGTTGCTTAACTGGAACCTTCATCGTTTCTTCAAATCTCGCAGCCCGACGAGTAGAGGGACGGGCAGTTTTGTTGGTGTTAGATTTTACTGATGGTGAATGGGATATTGTTTGATCCGCTTCTGCCAGCAACTTCTCCAAGTCACCAAATTCATCCATAGCTGGTGATGGAGTGGCATTTTTCACCAAGACTGGTTGAATGTTGAAGGGTTGGGTTTGGCGTAGCCCGTCGTAGACATCGCTATCGTTATCTGTACCTAGCAATTCTTCCAGGGCTGCAAAATCTACTTCTGGTATCTCCTTAGCTTTAGGGTTAAATGCTACTTCCTCTCCTAATAATGCTTCCAAGTCTGCAAAATCATCTTCTGGAGCAACTACTTCAACGTTTTCTGTCGTTACTAATTCTTCAGTTGAGGCAACAATAGCATTTTCGCCTTCTGACACTAGATGATGATATTGAACTATTACCTACAGGCGAAGTAACTCAACCAG
>JAHCSU010000118.1 GCA_023522315.1 Nostoc sp. CCCryo 231-06 | reverse complement strand
TGGGAGGACTCGCCGCATCAAGTCTGCTTCAGCAAGGCCAGGAGAGAGAAAATCGTAGCCAAGCGGCTCAAATTGTAACGAGTAATTGCGATCGCTAAGATAGAATTGCCGTGCTTTGTTCTCTACTAACTGAATAAACTCAGCATTTTCGGTAATCCTTGCCCAATCTAGCATCAAACCAAGTGCAAAAGCTGTTTGGCTATGCATCCCTGTGCGATTGGGAAGTTTCAGTCCGTTAATCCAGCGCTGTAAGTTACCTGCAATTAACTTTTCTAGCGGTTCCAATACAATCCGCCATTGTTTCGCTTGAGGATGATTCCACTCGTGAAGTTCCGCAGCCAGTTGCAGAAGCCATGCTACACCATAAGGAAATTCAAAAAAGGGTAGCCGTTGGAAATGGGCAATCTCTCCTTGAATCTTCTCAGGTGTTAGGCTTTGCTCAAGTGCTTGCTTTGACGCTAAATTGAAGGAGGCTTCAGGAAAGTGACGCGCCAGACGTACCAGCAACCAGTGACCATGTACGGCTGAATGCCAATCTAAGCAGCCATAAAAAGCAGGAGTCAATTCACGCGGTGGTTTGATATCCTCGTCGCTATCAGCCCAATACAGACCACTGTGGGGATACTCCCGCTCGATACAATCCAGCACTAATTGAGCAAATTGTGCTGAGATCGTTTCATTTATCTCCAAATTATCGGGTGGCATGGTCATATCATGTCCGCATAATTAGTTACGATTCCCACAGTCATTGCACCCCACCCCCAGCCCCTCCCCGCCGGCGGGGAGGGGAGACAAAGCATAGCTTTGGCGGGGTGGGGTTCTTCGAGTTTAAAAAGCAATCAAGCGGACATGATATCACTTAATACAATTTTGCGTAAAAAAGTAGCGTTTTTAATGCAAGAGGACGCATTAAGAATGCGGCCGCCGCATTCAAATTGTATCGGGACGCATTAACAATGCGGCCGCCGCATTCAAATTGTATCGGGACGCATTAACAATGCGGCCGCCGC
>JAHCSU010000117.1 GCA_023522315.1 Nostoc sp. CCCryo 231-06 | reverse complement strand
GCGTAAATAAATTAAAGTTTGTAGTAAGGACTTTAGTCCTGATAAACCTTGCTATGAGCGATGAATCGCTCACTACGAACTAAGATTTTTTTATATATTTAATTATGCCTACCTACTTAGTAGATTGCTTTGATCTCTTGCAGTATTTTCAATTAGCACCCTCGTCAGTCTGAAACTAAAACTTCTAGGAACCAATAGCCAAAGCCACTTAAATAGACTAAAACCCAAGTCTGGAAAGAATTTAGTCCTCTTAAGAAGACTTTCGCTATCAACGGTATGTTTCTAACCTGTGGCGGTTGTTAGAATTAGTGCAAAATATTAATAGTTGCGAGATTGTCCAGCGAATCAGGGGCATTAAATATAATTTTTGTTGACAGGTGAACCTCAGTATGACAAACACGCCTCAACATTTCCTTGAAAAAATCCGAGAAGCGAAAGAGAAACAGCTTACAGAATTAGATTTAAGCAATGATTGGGGTACTAATGACAAGGAAAAATTAACAGAGATTCCTGCTGAGGTGTTTGAACTGGAATGGTTGGAGGTTTTGAATTTAAGCGGCAACCAATTAACGACACTGCCAGAAGCGATCGCCCGCCTGCAACAACTCACCTCCCTGTATTTAAGCGACAACCAATTAACGGCACTGCCAGAAGCGATCGCCCGCCTCCAACAACTCACTTTTCTGGATTTAAGCCACAACAAATTAACAACACTGCCAGAAGCGATCGCCCGCCTCCAACAACTCACTTCCCTGAATTTAAGCCGCAACAAATTAACGACACTGCCAGAAGCGATCGCTAGTCTGCAACAACTCACCTCCCTGGATTTAAGCTACAACGGTTTGACGACGCTGCCAGAAGCCATCACCCGCCTGCAACAACTCACCTCCCTGAATTTAAGCGGCAACAAATTAACGACACTGCCAGAAGCGATCGCCCGCCTCCAACAACTCACTTCCCTGTATTTAAGGGGCAACCCCATCGAAAAGCCGCCGCCAGAAATTGTTGAACAAGGTATTGAGGCGATTAGGGATTATTTTCGACAACTACAAGCAGAAGGCACAGATTATCTGTATGAAGCCAAGTTACTAATTGTCGGCGAGGGAGGCGCAGGGAAGACAACACTGGCGAAGAAAATTAAAGACCAAAATTATCAACTCCCAGAGGAAGACACTACAAAGGGAATTGAGGTTATTCAGTGGAGTTTCCCAATGGAAGATGGGCGAAAATTTCGAGTCAACATCTGGGACTTTGGGGGGCAAGAGATTTACCATGCTACTCACCAGTTTTTCCTCACCAAGCGTTCCCTCTACGTTTTAGTGGCAGATACTCGCAAGGAAGACACAGATTTTTATTACTGGCTGAATGTAGTAGAACTGATAACAGTCCACTGCTAATCATCAAAAATGAGAAGCAAAACCGCCACCGCGAGATTAATGAACTCCAGTTACGGGGGCAGTTTACCAATTTGAAGGAGACTTTACCAACAAACCTTGCTGACAACAGAGGTTTAGAACAAGTTTTAGAACAAATCAAGCATTATATTCAAAAGCTGCCTCATATTGGCAGTCCACTCCCGAAAAGCTGGGTCAGAGTTCGGGAAGCTTTGGAGAGTGACGCACGCAATTACATCAACTTGGATGAATATCTGAACATCTGCCAACAAAATATAGCGAAAGTCGTCTAAAGACGACTCAGAAAAGGTTATAGTCCGTTTTAACGGACTTTAGCTATGAGCCGCCGAACTTTATTTCTGGGCGGTTTTGTCTAGAACGAAATAGTCCTGGTTTTACTAGAAATTTGAATGGTAAATTCCAGCTTTAATTCAGAGTCGCATAACTCCTGACTGCCGATTCCTTCTACTGTTCTTCACCTTTTTCCTGAAGGAGCGATCGCCAATCTGCGATCGCCTTCTCTGTCCACAGCCAATTTTTAGCTAATTTATCTACCTGGAAATTTACTGGATCAGACTTGATTACTAATTGTCGTAACTTGATCGCTTCTTTCAGATATTGTGTCTGCTTACCATTAGGTTGACTAAGTGCAGATTTATACAGTCCAAGAGCTAAACCAGCGTATGAAGTTAAAGCATCTTCAGGTACTGCTGTCTTTGAATCTGTTTTCTGTTCTTTGAGAGCTAAATTCAAAGCCTTGAACCAAGAATCATTGGCTCGATTTAAATTGCCTTCTGTGTAATAGGCAAATCCCAAAGCATTATTATATAAAAGCGATTCTGGTTTAGCTTTTGTAGCAGTTTCCCAATAACGGCGGGCATCATCGACGCTATAGTTACTATCTCCAGTTTGGATAGATTGCCAAGCTAATCTTCCCTTGTAAAAGTTCACAGATGCCTCATCAGCTTGTTTATTTGGAATCAGTTTCAGGGCAGTATCAGCCGCAGCCAGTGCGCCCCGATTGAGTAGTTCTTCTACAGCTAATAACCCACTTTGCAAGTCGCCTTGGCTCAATTTTTCTGTAGCAATCGCGGCGACAATTCCAGTCTCTGCTATCTGTAAGTCAGTATTTTGCTGCTTTTGAATGGGTAGAGGCTGAGTGGGAATTACTGGTATGTTAGGCATTGCTTGGGGTCGATTTTGCCACCAATTTAATGCGATCGCAGCTGCTAAGGCACTGATCCCCACAATGCCCACAATCGGCCACAGCTTGCGGCGACGGCTACGATTTTTTGGTAGGGCTGGTTGCGATGCCTGGGTTGGGCTACGCCTACGCAAAAAATCAGCAGAATTTTCCAAATTTCCTTCAAAGTTCGCAGCAGTTTGAGGTGGCGGTGTTGGGGCTTCTCCCCACAAATCTGCTTCCTCTTGCAAAGAAGTCATTTCCTCTGAAACCTGGCTTTGCTGAAGACTATTTTCGTTAATTTGTTGCTCCACTTCAGTTGGAGCTTTTTGGTTATCTAACTGACGAAACAAATCCGAAACTATAGCAGAATCTTCTGCATAGCTTGGGTCATCATACTCAATTTCATCAACAAGATCGCCCCAAGTATCTTCACCCAGCCAGTCCAACCCAGAATCACGCGCCAAACCAGAAGGAATCATATCCTCCATTCCTAAAGGCATCTCGGTATCATCTGCCATAGCAGAGTACATCGTAGAAGTTGCCCCTAAAGGCGAATTATACTGATTGGGCGACTTTGCACTTTGGGATAACTCAGTTTCCTGGCTCAGAAAACCGTCAAATTCTGGCTGGAGATACAAAATCGGTAATGCCCAGTACATTTGGTGAGAACCATAGGCAGAAATTAATCCTTGCCGCACCCGACTGACGCACAAATCTACTGGATATCCCTGACTCAAGTTGCGGTAAAATAATTGTGTGAGTGTCAGCGCCACTTCATCAGGAATCCGTTCTGACATCGCCAAAACGCTTCTAATTCCGCGCTTCACCAGACTTTCTGCCAGGTTTCGTTCGCCAGTATCTCCAGAGGGATCGGATGCAGCTGTGTACGCCCCTAAGCAGGAGTTAAACACTGCCATTTGAATATTATTGTTGACGAGCAAACCAGCCAGATCGTCCCCAGTCAAGATTTCCGTTAAGCCAGTTCTGCGACTAGCAAGATAAATTTCTCCGCCATTGGAACCTAAGTTACTATGACCAGAGTAGTGGAGAACATTGTATCTGCTTTGTTCTAGAGCTTGCGTCAGTTCTTCCCGCCCTGGTTGATCTAATACAGTGAGTTCAATTTCTGGGAAACGATTGCTATTTTCAGCAATTCGTGGTATGCGGTGAAGTTCCGCTTGCAGTTTGATAGCTTCTTGTTTCTGTAAGTCAAGGCGGACTTGATCTGAGGGAGAAGCAATCACCATTAATACTTTGACACTACCTTCTTGTAGTGGTGTGGGCATATTTTGCGTAGGCGTAGCCCCCCGCAGCGATCGCAAGGGGGAAACCCCCAAAATTCCACTTTGGAAGCGAGAAAAAGCGACATAAGGCCCGGTAGCCAGAGGGCGATCGCCTGCGTGCATCACTTCCCAAGGCAGACGAGCTAGCCTAATGTCTTTTAGCCCCAACCGTAAGCGTAGTACTTGTTGATGGTTCTGGGCAATACCTTGGGCAGTAATCCAACTATCCCTGAGAGTGCCTTGAAATAGGGCGTTATAAAATTGTTGACCCAACGCCACCAAATTAACAGAGTTTCTGGCGATATCGGTTTCGTGTCCACTAGAGGCGAATAAATCTCCTTGCAACACCGACTTCAACGGATCATTCATCAAATGCCCAGCAGTTATTAACCAATCAGCTACAGGCCAAGTCACCAATTCTTCTGCCAATGGTACCCCAGGCGCGACTTGTTCCGTCCGCACCAAGTAGTCATTTCGCCCTACAGGAGTTACCGAAATGTGGAATTCCTGGGTCACAGTTTCTCCTGTTTGCCTCCTAAATCTGGTTTGAAACGCGAAAGTTTCAAGTCGATTTTTCGCTCCCTCTGATAACTTAGATGCATCCCACCCCTGAATGTTTCTGATTCTAGTTGTTTTGCTTTTTCTGCCTTTACAACTTTATCCGGATCGGATTACTTGCGACTAGAACATTTAATTGGTAGATGCACCTTGATCTTCAACTCCCCTAGTTGGCTAAAACCCACTGGGGGTTTTTTTCAATTTTGGCAAACAACAGCAACTTCTGACGCAGATATTCTCTACCAGAAAATAGTGCTTAACCTAGAATACTTGATTAGTAGATAGGATGTACCTTGATCTTTAACTCCCTTAATTCAGTTAATATCCACTCTTGTTTTTTTACACAAAAGAAGAATCAATTTTCTCAAAAATTTATCCGGATCATGGTGGTTAAACCTAGAACATTTAATTGGTAGATGCACCCTGATAACTAGCTCCCCTGGTTGGCTAACGCCCACTGGGGGGTTTTTTTATGAAGGAAGTAAGCACAAAACTTACGCACTAAAAGCTTGAAACCTTTATCTAAATAAGCTTACGCCAGTTACTTCTCCTGCTCAAAGACGTTCTTGCTAGCAAACTTTAAGAGTCAGGGAACCCTTTGAGTAGTTCCTACCCTACACATTCCTACGTTGCTACCGCTACGCTAAGAGCAAGCTACTAGCTCCTCTGAAAAAGGGGAAACTCTAAGAGCTAACTTTTTCAGGGGTTTGAGGATCTCTTGTGCGTAAGACATAAAATAGCAATCATCTCTGATACACCCATTATTTAATTGGCAAATTAGTCCTGATAACTAACCCCTCTGAGGTTTTTCTTTGATAAAAAACAGTAAAAAATTCAACCTCTGCTAATTTATCCGGTAGCGACCCATTTACTGTAGAAAAGATTATTGGTAGATGCACCCTGATAACTCACTCCCCTAGTTGGCTAACACCCACTGGGGGTTTTTTTAGTTGCGTAGGCGTAGCCCGTCGTAGACATTGCCATCAACCCCGATTTTGACGATTTTCTCCGGAAGATACTGGCTGCCCCTAGAAAAGATTACTGGTAGATGCACCCTGATAACTCACTCCCCTAGTTAGGTTAACACCAACTGGGGTTTTTTTATTTTAAAAAATAACTGGCTTTTGTACAAATTTATCCGGAGTATGGTGTTCAACCTGAGAACATTTAATTGGTAGATGCACCCTGATAACTAACTCCCCTGGTTGGCTAACACCCACTGGGGGTTTTTTTTGGCTTAGATGCGTAGCAGCTTGTCGTTAGACACCGCCTACATAACTGGAGTGCATCACTATAGTTGTTGCTACTGCTGGTAGACCTTGAGTATCCTTATGTTGCCAGGATATAAGCATAACGCGATCGCGCCGTCCCTGAATCGCTTTCTTTTTATTATGAGCTAGAGATGCCATACCAAAATGATTGCTATGATATTTAATCATATTCTTAATTTTTTTTCTACATTTTGACCCTTAGTCCCAAAAAATTGCCCTCCCTACTAGAAGCAGGGAAGGAGAAAAAGTTACTGGTTCAGGGTTTCACTATTAATTTGCCAATAATAACCAGCTATATGGTAATATTTCATGGCATTATGCTAAAAAACTTTGCCTAGAATCAAAGAGTCCCCAACCCATGAGTTTAGCTGTAATTAAGTTCTCTTCAGAAGAGTGCGGCATTTGCCACAAAATGTCTTTTTATGACAAAAAGGTGGCACAAGAACTGGGTTTAGAATTTATCGATGTAAAAATGCAGGATACGGCCGCTTACCGCAAGTATCGCAAGATTTTATTAACTCAGTATCCCGATAAATCAGAAATGGGATGGCCTACTTACATCATCTGCAATTCTCCAGAGGGGGAATTTCAGATTGTGGGTGAAGTAAAAGGAGGACATCCCAAAGGGGAGTTTAGAAGCCGTCTTCAAGAGGTTCTGAATTCTACAGCTAGTCAGAACTAAATTACCTCAAAAGATTTAACCTCCAGGACAGGGCCAATCATGGCAGTTGTCATGATATCTTCACGCACTTGTCCTTTAACTTTTGCTTTTTGTCCGGCTTTGAGTAAGTCTTTGTCAGCCCCTCTGAGGATTTCGTAAGTAATGCCCTCTTCTGTAACTAACGCCCATGCGCCTGTGCCAATATCACGGCGTTCGATTTTACCTGTAAGTGTAATGCTCATAAGAAGTGGGGAGTAGGGAGTAGGGAGTAGGGAGTGAGGGCAATACGGTTCGGTTAAGAATATTGTAGGTTGGGTTGAAGCTTTGCGAAACC
>JAHCSU010000116.1 GCA_023522315.1 Nostoc sp. CCCryo 231-06 | reverse complement strand
CGTTTTGCCATTTTTGCCAAAATTTTTGTAGCCTCTTATTTTGGCAAAGGTATTGGTTTAGAATCAAAATCTCTACTAAACTGGCTGGGGTTGCATAGTTGCAGGATGATTTAGCAACTTCCAAAATTCTCCCCCTGCTTCCCGTGTAACGCCAGCTTGCCCCAATTCATCTCACCGTTCTGCAACGCCTGAATATACAGCGTTTTTCAGGTAAATGAAGTACACAGGTAGGGGCACAGCACTGCTGTGCCCTTAAGATCATCTGTACCTCACCAAGTTGCAATCTGCTGTATATATATTGATATTGAAATTTTTTTGCTGACTTACGGAAGCCACAGTGGATGCTTCAGAAAGCAGAAGGCTGTAACAAATTAAGGATTTCGGCAATCTGTCTGTGTATCAATTTAAACTTAAACCTATCATTCCAGTTGCCGCGATCGCTTAGTTGCTTTCGACATAAAAAATTGAGTATTTCTAACAAGCAAAATTTATTTAAATTACTTTTTAAAAAATCTTAATATTTCTCAACTAAGTTTAAAAAATCTTGCAATTTAGTTAATAATTTAAGAGCGATCGCTTTGTAAAGGTTAGTTGATATTTCTTGTCAAACTGCTGGTAAAGTTACAAACTAAGAAATACAACATACGCAATTATTTTATGACTGCTATTTCTAACCTTAAATTCAAACGGCCAATTTGGCAAACCGGCATTATATTGACTTTAGGGTTTTGGCTCAGTGCTAGTCTAGTTTTAGACTGGGTAATTATGCCTAGCCTTTATCTTTCTGGCATGATGAGCCAAGCTGGTTTTACCACAGCAGGCTATACGATTTTTTGGAACTTCAATCGGATGGAATTATTATCTGCTGCTGTAGTCCTGACTGGGGCACTAGCTTTGAGCAAAACCCGATATCACTGGAGTATTGGCAGTATTGTTTTATCTGTGCTGCTGCTAACTATAGCTGTACTTGACACCTATTTGTTAACTCCGCAGATGTGCGCTATAGGAGTTCAGCTAAACCTATTTGAAGCTGCTGCTATTCCATCGACAATGAATTTCCTACACGGTAGTTATTGGGTACTGGAAGTAGTTAAACTGGTGGCTGGCGGCACACTTTTAAGCTGGTGTTGGCGGGAGCAAGTTTAAGTAGATTGCGAGGTATAACGGTGAGAATATCCACTTTTAAATCTCACGCCAAAGACGCAAAAAAATTATTTGCGTCTTGTTACTAAATATACCTTATGGGTTAATGAATGCGATCGCAGACAATTTTTGTATTTATATTTGTGACTTTTAAAACTTGATATTTTCGGGCAAATTGCTACCATAAAATGATTCACTGATTTATAAGTGTAATTTAAGAAACATACAAAATTATCTTTAACCGTACATTCTCAGCCTTCCCGGATATTAGAGCAAATAAATACTGAAAAATAATATTAATTAGTTTTCATGTTTCCTTTACTGATTTATCATGAAGTTTATATATTTCTGCTAACTTTTTTTGAAAATTATAGTAATCTGAATTTTAGTGGTTACTTACTTGTTATCTACCATCTAGCTGAAAAGAGCTATTTTGCAGGTATGTACTACCAATCAAGAATTTCGCTGCAAGTTCTTGAATTTGCCACTCCAAATTGTGCAGGGTGACTATTTACTATTTAGCCCCACACAACATTAGAAACCGTTTCCAGTAATTATGAAGAGATTTCCTTCTGCTGATTATTTGGTTGCCTGTGCATCTCACCACACACCATCATGGCGACAATTATCAGCTAACTCATCCTTGTCCGGAGGTTTACCATTCTTTTGTGTAAGTGATAATTTTGGCCAATCCCAACACTAAGAGTTGCTCTACAACCACAAACCTAAGTAAGACATTGACCTTTTAGAATGCTTAGTTATTAATAATACTTTTTCTCTTGAAGAAGTTCCCCTCAAGAATAAACTTCTAGCAAAAGTGCCAGACGACTTTCGTCACGACTGCAAAAACATGGTTCTTCAGCGCGGACTTCATACCTAAAAGCTTTGAAGGAGAGCCATTTACGTCTACATGATTGTAGATTTTGCTCGCTTTCGACTTTAGCATCAGGGGCAAAAAACTTTTTGCAAGAGAACTAAAGTATCTACAATTTTAGGCTGCTAAATACGGATAACAATAATGCTTTTGTGACTGATGGGCGAGAGCCAATGGTCTGTACGTTGCATTTGAGTTACTGTTAGATTGGCTAGATTAGCGAAAAATACAGAAAACCAATCTAATTTTTGAAATACTATATCCTGGCAACCAGTCGGGCCATTTTGCTATTGGGCAATAATATGGATTGGTTTAGTTGTAATTCGGGCTTTATAGCTTAACAGAGATTGGTTAATTGAGAGTTGGGGGGTGTGGAATCTCTGTACTAACTCAAATGTGACCGCTATATTTATCTGATAGTGCTTCCAACAAAGTCGCAGTGAATTCCGAAAAGGTAATTCACTAATTTTACCTGCAAATGTTAATTTTATTCCAAAGCCATCCCAATGAATACACTTCCGATTAGTAGATACAGATTTTTCCAAAAGCTCCAGCCTTTATCTTTGTTGAAAAAAATCACTGGTAAGTCGGTTACTGGTTGTTTGCAGGTGTTTAGCACATCAGGCTCTTGGTCAATATATGTAGACGAGGGTAAACTAATTTATGCCTGCGACTCAGAGAAAATGTTTGAGCCGCTTTACAGAAATTTGCAACGCTTGAGTCAGCAAATTTCTACTCTCCCTAGCGAAATTCACGAACAGTTACGGGCGATATTTGAAACTGGGATTCAAAATCAGGCAATACCGAACCCAGATTATCTAGCTATTTGCTGGTTAGTCAATCAGAAATATATCAGTCCCTTTCAAGCGGCGATACTGATAGAGGAATTGGCGCTAGAAGTTCTGGAGTCATTTCTGAACTTAGACGAGGGGAGTTATGAATTTATTCCTGAAAGCTTTCTGGATGACATGCCAAAGTTCTGTCATCTCAATCTCCGCTTATTGGTTGAACGATGTCAAACACCCCGAAGCGTTAACGTCTCTGAAAGAGAAGCCTCTGTCTGCGACACGCTACGCGAACGTAGACAAGCGGCTTATCGTCAGCCATCGCCAACTTCTCAATCGCACCCCTCAGAATTGTTCAAAATAAATGAGCTAAAACCTAAAACTACACCAAACTCGTCTAGAACAAACGGCTATAAGCCACCAGCCTATTCTATTAATACTAATGAACATAGGGGTCAGCGAATCACCCAACCGCCTGCTGACAAAAAAATCTACACAATCTTTTGTATTGATGACAGTCCTACGGTATTGAATAGTATTAAAAGTTATTTAGATGAGCAAATATTCTCTGTTGTAGGAGTCACCGATTCTTTAAAAGCTTTAATGCAGATTGTTCACACCAAACCCGACATCATTTTGTTGGATATTTCAATGCCTAATTTAGATGGATATGAACTCTGCTCTTTGCTGCGTAAACACTCGAATTTTAAAAATACACCTGTAATTATGGTGTCAGAAAAATTAGGATTTCTAGATAGAGCTAAAGCTAAGATAGTAAGAGCATCAGGTTATTTAACTAAGCCTTTTACACAAGGGGATTTACTAAAAGTAATCTTTCAACATATTGTTTAATTTTATAGGATAAAAAATAACTCCACAGAACTCAAGATATTTTTTGGAGATTTAAGATTGAGTATTACCTGGAACGCTACCATTTTAGTTAGAGAAGATTGTCTGAGTGAATTGAAATTAATTGGTCATTATCTTACAGATAGGGGTTATAATGATATTAAGGCGATTAATTACTGCGAAAACTGAGTGTTATTCAATCGCTTAAGGCATAAACCTACAAATTTATTTGTGGGATATAGCAATCCTTTCTGATTTGTAAAAATTAACGGTGTCTCCCAGATAAGGATAAGGTTCAGTGGCTTTCATCCTTTAAATTGAGCGATAAATCGCTCAATATGAACCTTGTTTGGGGTATAATTGACGACTTTAGTAGCTCTGACAAAGTGGTATCTCCTTCAGTATTTCTAAAAGCGATCGCTCCATAACTTCACTGACAAATTTATTACCTTGTAAGTTGAGGTGAATGTGATCGTGATACAAAGCTTGTGGGTTGGTAGTTGAATTGAATATCGGTAAAAAATCTATATAGTTAATTTGTTGTGCTTTAGTAAAATCGTTCAAGCGCTGGCGTGCAATAATTTCGTAATCGCGGGGGCCTGGTTCACCAATTTCTCGCAGCAAGGGAGTCATGACTAGTAGAAAATGGCTGTTGGTTTGGCGAGTCAGGGCTTGAATTTTGTCGATCGCCTCCAGATTGATACCAACGCGATCGCCTGCTTCATTTTGCACTGCTTTCATTTCGGGAATTGGCTGTTGCTTGACGATATAACGTTGCCACACTTCCACTAATGCTAGGGGAGGTTTACTATCGGGATAGTTGCGATCGCGTCCTACCGGTAAAGAAGTGGGAGCAGTAGCAAACAAGTCATCGGTATTAATTAATAACACCACCGCTTGCGCGTTAAAATTGCTAAACTTCTGTAAATAAGCTAACTCATTCCTTGGCCCCCAAGAGTTAGCTGAAGCATTCAGCACTTCTACTTCCTGATAATTACTATGAGTGGATGATGCCAGAGAACGCATCATAATGGTGGATATTGTATTAGTCTGATCTGTCCACCAGCCACCATTAGCAATAGAATCCCCTAAGACTAAAACTCGCAGCCCAGAAGGTGCAGGTGTCTTATTTATCGGACTACCTCGCATAGAATACTCATTAATTTCAATGCGATTACCAAAACGACGGGTACGCTGGTTAGGAGCCAATAAATAACCAATCTGTTCATCACTAATGTAAACTAGGGGATTACCAAAGCCAAAGAGCGATCGCAGTCCGATCTCGACTACCACAAACAATCCCATAACCACCGCCAAAATTACGATCAGCGCCTCTTTCACCTACCTACACCCTCTTATACTGAGTTGGTTCTCAACGATAGTAACTGACGCATTCGGCATTGGAAAGAGGCACAGAGGCGGGGTGCATAAGGTAAAACTTTTCTCCTCAGCTAAGAGATCCCCTGCTGCTTCTTCACTCCCCAGGCATTTGACTAAGCGGATTAATATGTATTGGAATGTGTTTAAGAAGCTTCCAAACAGCAATTGTATAGCTGTTAACTGTCTATGTAATGGTTTGCCAAAATTTTCATATATTTAGGCTATTTTTGTGTAAGAGTATAGCAGCGTTTTATAATGATATAATTTTTTATTATAGTATTACAGGAATTACAATTGTCATCATTTTATCAATTTGGCAAAAATTTTTTCGGGGGTAGGATATGATGATTAAAATAGCCACACGCAAATGTTTAGGTAAACAAAATGTCTATGACATTGGGGTTGAGCATGACCATAATTTTGCGCTAAAAAATGGCTTCATAGCTTCTAATTGTTTCAATAAATCCCATTCGACTGCCTATGCTTATGTAACTTATCAAACAGCATATTTAAAAGCTAATTACCCATTGGAATATATGGCGGCGCTGTTAACGGCTAACAGTGGCGATACCGATAAGGTACAGAGATATATTACTAACTGTATAAATATGGGTATTTCTATAGATCCACCAGATATTAATCGCTCTGGTGTTGATTTTACGCCGACATTGGGAAAGATTCTGTTTGGATTTTCGGCAGTGCGGAACGTGGGACAGAGTGCGATCGCTTGTATTTTGGAGGCGAGAAATGAGACAGGATTTAAATCCCTGGCTGATTTTTGCGATCGCGTGGATTTACGTGCTGTTAACCGCCGGACTCTGGAATCGCTGATTTACTGTGGAGCCTTTGACAAAATTGAACCCAACCGTCAACAGTTAATTAACGACTTAGAATTAGTGTATGATTGGGCACAATCTCGCGCTAAAGACAGAGCTAGTGGTCAAGGAAATCTTTTGGATTTATTAGGCGACGGATTTTCTTCTACTCCGAATAAAAGAGCAAATAATGCCTTTGAAACTGCTCCTAAATCTAAACCTGTGATGGATTTACCCCCGCAGAAAAAGTTGCAGATGGAGAAAGAGTTATTAGGATTTTATGTATCAGATCATCCACTTAAATCCTTACGGCAAATAGCACCACTTTTGACTCCAATTAACCTTTCGCAACTGGGTGAGCAAAGGGAAGAAATAAGGCTTTGTGCAGTTGTCATGTTGAATAACGTCAAAAAAGTGGTTACTAAAAAAGGCGATCAAATGGCAATTTTGCAAATAGAAGACCTCACTACACAATCAGAAGCTGTAGTCTTTCCCAAAACCTATGAACGCATTAGTTCCCTACTCCAAGTTGACACTAGATTGATTATTTGGGGAAAAGTAGATCGACGCGACGAGCAAACTCAATTTATTCTTGAAGATGCAGAGCCAGTGGAAACAGTACAAATGGTCATGGTGGAGTTAAATCCCCAGCAAGCAGGTAATATCGATGAACTACATCGCTTGAAAATAATTTTGCAAGAACAGGCAGGAGACAAAGAAAAGGCAAAAATGCCAGTGATCGGAATTATACAAACTGAAAATTCTCGGAAACTTGTTCGCTTGGGTTGGCAATTTTGCGTACAAGATTCTAGAATAACCGTTCAAGCTTTGCAAAATGCCAGTTTTCCTGCTCATATCAAATCGCTGACTGGTATCTGAACCCAGAAGTGAAAAGTCCACCAATACTGAAAAAGCAGGTTTGTGATCATTTTTGCTGAACTGTCAACAGGAAATTAACTTAACTAATTAAGATTTTTATAGTTTTTTTAGTTACTTATGCGGATGATAATTTCATGGAGGCAATGGTATATTTTTATGCTAAGACCTTAAGGCTGCGACCGGGGGAAGGAGTTATAACTTGATGATCGTAAACGAGCTACATAAATTTGTTTCATACTGTAAAATCATTCAACCCCAAACTCAGGAGGACATTAAAAAATTTTTTGAAGGAGTTATCTTGTTTCCTTATGATAAGGAACTTCTATTACAAGCTTATTTATTTCTGAATATTAAAGACTTGTTTCCCTCGTGCGCTGAATTACTGTTATTTGAAAAATCTCCAATTTCAGATTATACAGATTTAGGAAAGTGTGATTTTGTCTACCAGACTTTTAAAGGGAGCCTGTTTTTAATTGAGACTAAGTTTATTGATACAGAAGCAACAGGAGCTACAGAAAGAAAAAGAAGAAATAAACACAGAAACAAGGTATTCGAGCAAGTTATTACTTTGAAAGGCCGGTTTAGTCAATATTGGAATATGAGGCTAGATCAATTAGAGTGCGGGGTTTTCACAACAGATGCAGAAGTTGCTTGGCGAGGAAATGGCGTAAACGTCATATCTAAATCGATATCTATAGAGCATCTGGAAAAATGGCGAAGAAGCTATCACAGTAGTGAAAAATTTTTATCTCATCAAGATGGGACAAAGCTTGAGGGCAAGGTTAATTTGAAAGGTTGAGCCAAACCCAAGTATACTTTTTTCGGTGATTTGCCCCCCGTAACCTTGTACAATTTGTGGAGCGATGCCTGCGGTTTTTGCTAGCTTACGAACTACTCCTGAAATCAGAAAGCTCAGGAATTAGTATTTTCGTCGGGTGCTTCAAACTTGTAACCATAGCCCCGCACAGTTTTAATAAACTCCGGTATGCTGGCATCGACTTCCATCTTCTTGCGAAGCTGACCAATATGCACATCAACCACTCGGCCATCTCCCGCGTAGTCGCAACCCCAAATTTTTTGGATTAGCTGTGGGCGACTCCAAGCCTGATTAGGATGACTTGCCAAAAAATGTAAGATATTAAATTCCAGTGCTGTTAAAGCAAGAGGTTTATCGTTAAGTGTTACCTCCCGACCCTCTGGGTTAATTGCTAACTGCTTAAAAATGATCCGTTGTGTTGGGGAGGGGTTGATGTAGCGTATCCGTCTCAAAAGAGCTTCCACTCTAACTTCAACTTCTGCAAGACTAAACGGTTTAGTCATGAAATCATCAGCACCTGCGCTTAATATTTTAATTTTATCAGCTTCGTCAGTCCTACTAGTCAGTATCAGCACTAAAACATTAGTACGGCTCTGCATTTCTTGGCAGAGGCTATAACCATTAAGATCCGGCAAATTCCAATCCAGAATCACTAAGTCCGGGTTGAATTGCTCAAACAACGATAAGGCAGTCTTACCATCTGCTGCGGACTCTATTTGATATTTCCGACTTAAAAAACGATAGACGAGATTTCGGACGCCGAAGTCGTCATCGACAATCAGAATTTTAGGAGTAGTAGCGGGAACCATAACCATAATGCTGCCTATTGTAGATTGGGCGATTCGCTCTTGCGCCAGTTTTGCTTTACGTGTTTCTGTTAATAGTGTATTCACGTGCGTCTCTGCTGAGTACGATCGCTACTGTAGTACTTGTCTACAACTAATCTTCCATGAAGTTTATCAAAACTTTAGCCATTGTAATGCTAATTACCGTTTCAAGGTGACTTGTAAAATCTCTTTTTTCTCTCTACGCCCTCAGCGTCTCTGCGGTTAAAAGGTCTTCTATTTAACCGCAGAGGCACAGAGAACACAGAGAGAAGAGGTTAAAATAAAATTTTCACCCACCTTGAAAGGGCTGCTGTGTAAATCTAGCCCTTTCAAGGTGAGCATTTGTACTATTCATATTTTTATGGTATTTCAGACATCGGCTGGAATTGAACAAAGAATTTATGAATTAAACTCCAAATTTTTGGACTGTAAATTAAGCGATGCCAACTCTTGGAGACGCTTTGCGTAGCTTGCTGGCGGGCGTAGCCATCGCCTGAGCCAAAATACCAAAATTGGATTAAAAAAGGCGTTATTGTTAGCGATCGCAGATATTGAAAATGTACGTAATTCCTGTACTAGTAGCTGAATATTTTAATTTTATTCACAATCTGTTTTAATTATTAAATCTCACAAACAGAACTTAAAATATATTTAATACAATTAATATAAAAATAACTTTTAATAGTCTAATGTGACTAAATTTGCAATGCATTAAATGGTAGAAAATATTTTAATTAGGTACTCTATCTCAGGAGATATTTTAAGTAAATTCAGCCCATAGAAAGAGTAATTGAATATATTTAGTCCGTTAAATTGCTATTAATATCGTCAAGTTAGGTCTACCTATGGTTAACAATTTAGTCGGCGGCATAATTCCCCCACAGCCACCAGTAGAAGCACAATCTGATGTTCATACATTGAAATCTCGCCTAGAATGGGGCGAACCAGCTTTTACAATACTGGATGTACGCGATCGCAACACCTACAACGAAGGTCACATTATGGGAGCGATGCCAATGCCAATAGATGAATTGGTACAGCGTGCAGCACATTCTATAGATAAAAGCCGTGACATTTACGTTTACGGTGCTAACGAAGAAGAATCTACCCAAGCCGCACAAAAACTGCGTTCTAATGGATTTGAGCATGTCTCCCAACTCAAAGGTGGTCTTGCCGCATGGAAGGCTATCGGTGGGCCAACAGAAGGCATTATTGAATCAAAAACTCCCCCAGATGCAGGTGAATACAATGTGGTAGATCGGCTAAAAACTCACCAAGAGATTCAGCCAAAGGGCGGCCCTAGCGCGACGGAAGCCATTAAAAAAGGAGCTAGTAACCTCAAGGAAAACATTCAAGAGGGAGCTAGTAACCTCAAGGAAAACATTCAAGAGGGAGTAAGTAATGTCAAAGAAAGCATTAGTGAATCTAACACTCCTAAAGAGACTGATGATTCCAATGTTGGCTCTTAGGTTAAAAATAACTTAGAAAATTAGAAATAGACCTCTTGCATAAATTAATCATCAGAACCACACTCGACCTTTGGCTTGCATTATAGTCTTCCCTCTTTACTTATGGGGATAGGTTAGGGGTGGGTGTTAGGGAATTTTTCAAGAGGTCTAATCTTGATTTTTCAAACTCAAAAGATAGAATATTTCCTCTTGTAATGCTTCTACTCCAGAGCAAAAAGTT
>JAHCSU010000115.1 GCA_023522315.1 Nostoc sp. CCCryo 231-06 | reverse complement strand
TTAACTTCCGCTTATCAAACTCTACTAAAGTCGGCACAATCGCCGCCCCCAGACACCCCACCACCGCCAACTATTAAAGTCACGCACCCACCCGCCGCCACAAAAATCAAAGTCACGCCCCCACCCGCCGCCTCACCGCCACTATCTGCCGCCGACCAAAAACTAAAAAATGACTACCATCAACAATTGCAGCAGTTATGGAAGTACCAAAAATTTCCCAAAGCGATCGCTCTTGCCGAAGCTTTGGCACAACGCTTACCCGCCGATAAAGACGTGAAATCTTGGCAAGCAATTTCTTACTGGCGTTGGGGAAGTTATTTAATTAATCAAAAACAAGCAGACAAAGCCCGAATTTTTCTTAAAAAAGCTTTGAATACCGATCCCCATAACCGTCAGTTGTGGTCGCAAGTAGAGCAAGACTTTCGGCGGCTAGAAAAAATCTGGTAAAATACCATTTATTTGTTATGTCTCCTATTGCAATTACTATTACAGTCAAGCTTTTTGCGGCTTATCAAGAGGCTTACCAACAATCGGAATTAGTTTT
>JAHCSU010000114.1 GCA_023522315.1 Nostoc sp. CCCryo 231-06 | reverse complement strand
CCGGGGTTGAGGCTTCAACGTGAGCATCGGGTAGCCAGGTATGCAAGGGAACTAAAGGAATTTTGATCCCAAAACCAATTAGTATCGCCCCCAAAAGTATTAGCTGCTGTCCAATGGGTAAAGCTTGGGATAATAAAGGCTGATAATCAAAATTTGTTGAACCACTCAGCCAAGTTAATCCTAAAAATGCTGCCAGAATTAAAATGCCAGAAATAGCTGTATAGATGAGAAATTTTGTGGCTGCATAACCGCGCTTTTCCCCGCCCCAAATGGCAATCAGTAAGTATAAGGGGATGAGTTCAAGCTCGTAAAATAGGAAAAACAGCAATAAGTTATCCGCTAAAAAAGCGCCAACTACACCTGCATTTAATAGCAACAGCAAAATGTAATAAAACCTTGGACGACTGACAGATTTATCGCTGCTATAAATTGCAATCCAAGTTAGCAAGCTATTTAAAGCTAGTAGAGGCAAAGATAAACCATCTATCCCCAGTTGATAGCTCAAACCAATTGAATCAACCCAGGGTATAGATTCATTAAATTGCAAGCTTGGGTTAGTAATATCAAATTGACTGCCAATAATAACCGTCAATCCGAAAGAAAGCGCGATCGCAGTTATTGCTCCGATTCTGAAGTTATTGGGGTCAGCTTTTCGCGGCAACAAACCAATAATAATTGCCCCTAA
>JAHCSU010000113.1 GCA_023522315.1 Nostoc sp. CCCryo 231-06 | reverse complement strand
GGTTTTTATCGTAGTTTATGTCGGATAAAAGATAACAGATTCTTATTTTGTGTTCCACTGCGATCGTGTATACTGAATTTTTAAATTCAGAGCCACCGAGTGCGATCGCATAATCTAGTGAATAACCCTGAACTAAATAATTTACCTCCGATTAAACTCATTGCTCTTGACGTTGAAACGGCATCGCTGACTGGGCGCACAGGGAGTACAAGACCACCAACCGATATTCAGTAAACCAAAAAGTTTTGCCAAAAGGTCGAACCACTAGGGATACAAGAGATATCACCAACAAATAAGTATAGGGGAGTAAGTATTATCCAATACTCATTACATAAGAAATAGTTATTATGTTTTACAGTAGGTCAAAATATGAAATGATCAAAGTAGTGTGTCGTATATTGGCTTTCAAAAATTGACTATTTCATCTCATCGAATTGCCAAGAGTAGCGAGTCTACAGAAGAACCGATTTTAACAGACTCAGAAACCCTAGAGGAAGTTATTGAATGTTTAGTAGAAAACTTTTCGATTGAAACTCAAGGGGTATGTGACCAACAAACTTTATTTGAAATTCTCATCAAAGCAGCTAGTAGTGGAGACAGTATTGAGAACACTGCTAAATTATTAAAGAATGTTCCGACAGCAAATGATATTAGATATCATCTCAATAAAATCAATAATTTTGAAGAATTAGAGGCGCAAATTAATCTGGCATTGAAAAGCCGAATCCCTTTAGGATTAAAAAAAGGTTATTTAAAAATAGCGATTGATTTAAATCTAATTTGCTATTATGGTAAACCAACATTACAGGAATTACCTTACATATATCGAAGTCAAGCCAAATCTGGTACTCATTCATTTTATGCCTATGCAACTTTATATGTTATTAACAAGAATATAGCGGTTATCGGTTCAGTGAGGTACAAGAACCCCACCCCCAACCCCCTCCCCGCAAGCGATGAGCTTGCTCTGATGTACCTCATCTGATTAGGAAACGCTATAAGCGTGTAACTCTAGCCGTCAGAGGTGTTCGCCGACTAGACACTAATGTAGCAATAATTACAAAAAGGCAGAAGGCAGGAGGCAGAAGGCAGGAGGTTAGGAGTATCAATTGAAACTTTAGTTCTGGGTCTAAAGCCCAGTTCATAAAAAGAATAATACCGAGACGCACAGCGCGAGGTATAAAGCGTCCTTATTTCAATCTCACGTTTTTAAACGTGGGTTCCTCCTGCCTCCTGCCTTCGACCTCCTGCCTCCTGAATTATTTATTGGCAGAACTTGAATCCCTTAAAATAAATGTAAAAAAGCTCTACCTAGATAGAGGATTTTTTAATACTCCTGTAATCAGATGGTTGCAAGCATTAGACATTCCATTTATGATGCCTGCTATCAAGACAGGAAAAAAGGGAGGAATTAAACAGTTTTTCAAGGGGAGAAAAAGTTATAAAACTACCCATACCATTACAAGAGACAAAGATGATTTAGTCACTTTTGACTTATGGATTGTCTGTAAGTATAGAAAGGGGAAGCGTAAAAAACATGGGGTACAATACTTGGCTTATGTTACTTATAAAATCAAAATAAATTTAGATTATATATATGAAGATTATCGAAAAAGATTTGGCATCGAAAGTAGTTATCGGCTGAAAAATATTTGTCGAATTAGAACGAACAACAAAAATCCAGTATTGAGATTACTATTTGTGGGGATCTCTTTTCTTTTAGTTAATATTTGGGTAAATATCCTTTGGCTGAGAATCAGTCGTAAAAGGAAAGGTAGCCGATTAATTTATCGGACACTTTTTGTATTAAAACAGATGTTGACCTTTTTATCTCAAGCCATACAGCGCAAATATAAAGTACTTGAAAGCATTTATATTCCAACAGGTTAGTATTGACAATTTCTCAACCAACTAATCATAAGTAATCATAATCTATACTATGTCTGTTGGTTAGAGAATTATGTGTTAAAAAGTATCAAAAAATATCAGTGCTTCTGCGATCGCTCTTTGGAGAAAAACTTTTTGGTTTACTGATTAGGTGTTTGTGATGTCGTTTCTGGCTTTTCTGGAGGCGATGCAAAAACAGCAGACTACGCGATTGTTAGTGCTGGATTAACTAATCATGCTGAATCCGTAAAAATCACTTACAATCCATCAAAAATATCATATAACCAGCTTCTGAAGGTCTACTTTTTGGTAGCCCATGACCCGACAGAGTTAAATCGACAAGGCCCAGACTCAGGTAAGCAATATCGTTCGGCGATATTTTTTGCTAACGATGAGCAGAAACAGACTGCACAAGAATATATCGCTCAACTCAACAAATCGCGAATCTTCGACAAGCCGATTGTGACAGAATTAGATCCTTTAAAAGGTTTTTATCAGGCTGCGGCATACCATCAGAATTATATAGTGCATCATCCGAGCGATCGCTATGTGGTAGTGAATGACTTGCCGAAGCTGGCTAAACTTCAAGCCAAGTTCCCTGATTTGTATAGCAAGTAAGGGGATTTATAGCATTCGACTTTTAACATCCCCCTGAAGCAGTGAAAGATTAGCCTATCCTGTAAGATGCTCGTCCATGCTTCTCCAGATATTGCTGATGATACTCTTCCGCTCTATAGAATTGCGGTGCAGCTACAATCTCTGTCACAATTGGATTTTTATGATAACGAGAACTATTCTCAAGTTGCTCCTTGGATGCTCTTGCTAATAATTCCTGCTCTGGTGTGTGGAAAAATATAACTGACCGATATTGATAACCAACATCTAGCTCCTGATGGTTTGATGCTGTGAGATTGTGCTTACTCCAAAACACATTTAGCAGTTCATCATAAGATACTATTGCTGGATTGTATTCCACTTCCACTACCTCAGCGTGTCCAGTTTTTCCTCTACAGACATCTTCGTAGGTTGGATTATCAAAGTGTCCGCCACTGTAACCAACTGCTGTAGAAGTTACTTCTTTTACTTGACGAAATGCTGCTTCAACTCCCCAGAAACAGCCTGCTCCAAATGTCGCTTTTTGTAAATTAGCGTTTTGCATATCTTTGATAACTCTTTTGTGATAATTCTAAATAAAAATCATCAAATCAGATAGATACTTGAGAAGGAAATATTTTCTCAATACTGCCTGATTGATTTTAATTATTAGAGTGACAGATTATCCTGAGATGAGTATGGTATAAAACTGAATATTATCTAAGAATTGAAAAAAATAGTGAAATCTAAAATTAATATGCTGCTACCGCAGGGCAGAATTAAAAATGAATGCAGCATAAGCGTTTCATGGTTACTGAGCTTGCCGTAAAGCCTGCGGCATAGCTACGCTTAAGGCGTAGCCTCTCCAAGAGTTGTATTGATTTGGAATGGGTGGTTTATTTAGGCCGTACTGTACTAGCTTTTGCTAACTATAGGAATATTTCGTAGAATACTCACTATTTCAATTGGGTCTAACCGTTTAGTATAATCTGCATCAACAAAAGCATAAACGATTTTTCCGTCTCGATCAACTACAAATGTGGCTGGAATAGGTAGTTCAAAAGACTCATCTCCATTGTATCTAGGTAACACATGACCCTTTGACTCTAATATAGGTCTTAGATACTCCGGGATTTGAAACACAATTCCAAATTGACGAGCAATCATATTGCTGCGATCGCTCAATACTTCATAAGTTAGTTCATGTTTTTGTACAGTTGATATGGTATGACGAGTAGTTTGAGGTGAAATAGCAATTATTGATGCTCCTAATGTTTTAATTGCAGGTAATGGTTGTTGGAGTCCTGCTAGTTCCAAGTTACAGAAAGCACACCAATAACCGCTTTCATACAACGAGTTATTTATTGCACTGTTGCATTGTGTATTTGTTGCATTTAACCTATTGTTTACTAGCTGTATCGTCACTTCTGCTGCTTCCAAACAAGGTTGTATTCTCTTTCAACAGCCGCCAGCAGCTTTGCCTGCAAGGATGACAGATAGGGTTTCGGTCAACTCTAGAATTTCAACAGCAGTCACCGTAATCGTTGCTGAAGCTGGATTTTCGTGCGAAGAAGGATCTTTTTTTGCAGAGTCGGTTGCTGGCTTTGGTTCACCAGATGCCGCAGGGATAACTTTCTTGCGTCTGGATGGTGGTTTGTTCATTGCCGCACCTCCAGGCTGACAGCAGTCGAACAAATATTGAGTTGTGTGATCATGGAATATAGAGTTTTTATTTATGCCCCCATCCTTTAAACAGGTTGGGGTTTTTCATTGCTTTTTATATTTTGCAGTTTTAAGGCACTACCAAATATAAAACTCATTAAAAAATCTCATAGACCAATTATCAAAAAAAACCACTACGCCAGAGGTATTACAACAACAAAATACTGTTTGGGCGTATTCTAGAAAATACCCTCTTCAAGACATGGGTAAAACAACGGCTAATGCTTGATTATTTGACGGCGGGTATTGCATTTTGGATGACTTTGTTTGGAGTACAAGAGTCGTTCTTAGAATTTCGCCTGGGTTATCTCGGTCGTTACTGGTTTCTTGCGATTAGTGCTAGCTTACTCCTGAGCTTTTTGCTCTCTGCCCCGATTATTATCACGCTAATCATTAAATTTGCGGTAGATCCGTTCACTTTTCCAGGTAATGTTATTCTTTGTGCAATCGCTGCCGTCATCTTTGGTGTGATTCTCAGTCTGGCGCAATGGCTGATACTTCGTCAATCCGAGATGACACCAAGAGTCTTTGCACTGATCAATACTGTTATTGGAATTCTCGTTTACTTCCTACTGGTGTGGCTCAATGAGGGTAGTTTGGAGTGGAGCGGTAATCCCATTCAAGGCTGGAAAACTGTAATAATATTTTTGGCTGGTGGTGCGATTACCGGAGCAGCCACTGGTAAAGCCTTGGATTTTTACTGTGAGAGAGTAGAACAGCGATTAATTCAGCTTGAAAGAGACAGGGTAGAAAGAGAAACCAGAGAGAGAGAACGGATAGAAACAGAAAGAATAGAAAGAGAAAAACTTGAAATGAAAAAGCTTGAAATGGAAATTATAGAAAGAAAAAGGATCGAGAGAGAAACCGCTTTGGAGGAAGAAAGAAAGTGGTATGAAGAACACGGTGATGACTTCGATTATGAGGATGAAGATAATGAAGAATAATATCTTGGCTTCGTGTTATCAGTTATACAAGATACTACAATCTTAACCATACAATTGTTAGCTTCGACAACTACTCAATCACTTTTCATCCTTATTTATATATGTAATATAGCTATCAAACACCCTGTTTTACTTGCAACTGTCAACACTCTCCATTATCTATAGTGGGGTACAAAACCTTAAGGATCTTGCGAAAGCCTCTGATTACAACGGCGATCAGAATTTAAAATATACAAAGTAATCTTAAAAAGCGTTGTACTGCACAGAAAAATACACCCCGTTATCCTGCCAGGTTCTTCCATTTGAGTCCACCGACATCAAAGGAATTCCCCAATCAACACGAGCGTTAAAGTGATCGCCCCCGCGCCACTGCAACCCCAACCCTACAGAAGCCAGAGTATTCGAGTCAGGATTCTGTGTACCTGCATTCCAGCCAATACCAAAATCTGCAAAAGGAATCATTTGCAACGTACCACCAGCCCGTAAAATTGGTACTTGCACTTCTGCAGAAGCAAACACTCCATTATCAGTCAGCAGGAAATCCTGACGATAGCCCCGTACACTTTCCTGTCCACCAATACCAAATTGTTCCAGTGGCACGAGTGATGTGGATGTCAGCTGCGTATTCAGACGGAGTAATGCTAAGGTTTCAGGAGCCAGCAGGCGTACCCACTGCGCTTGCCAAAGCCATGAGAAAAAGCGGCTATCGGGGAACTCTTGGTTGATCGTGGCATCGAATGCCCCCAATCCCAAACTAAATTGTGATCGCAAGGCAAGGACTTGCCGATTATTACGATAAACCCATTCCTGAAAGAATCGCAGTGCTGATACTCTTGTCTCTCCATTCTCATCTGCACCCAAGGAGGGAAACGGTATTCTTTCAAAGTCAACATACGAAGCTTCGCTTTCTCTGCGAGATGCAGTTAAGCCAAGAGCAAATTCTTGTGTAGAAGTTTGGATTACTGGCTGGCGGTATGTCAGTTCATAGTATCGAGCATCTGATTGAATATCTAGAATGTTGAAAGGGCGTTCAATCACATCGCTCCTATTTATACCATAGCTGAACAAGAGCGTTCCATTTCGGCGATTGAGAGGCAATGTGTAGCTGGTATCAAAGGAATTGCTACCGTCAGTATTAGTGTAGTCTATAGATAAACTATCTCCCATTCCAAGTAGGTTGGCTTCATTTACCTGTAATCGGCGTCGGAAACTTCCTACTGCTGGCGATCGCCCATTATCCAGAACTATTTGTGTGCTAAAGGTCTTTGCTTCCTTAATATTTACTGTTAGCACACTTGTACCGGAATGCTCCCCAGTTGAAAGTTCAGCCGATACTGTTTCTATCAGAGGATTGAGTTGCAACACTTGCAGTACCTCTAACAAGCGTTGTCGATTTACAGGACCTGATGTCCCTGTTTCTATACGGCTACGTATATAATTTTGGGAAAGCCGACGTGTTCCATTTATCTGGATTTCTTCAAATTTACCTTCGACAACCTGAATTTTTACAACACCTGAACCAGGACGAATTTCTTGAGGCGGAATATATGCACCGGAAGTAATGTAACCCCTCTGGACATACAGATCGGTGATTTCAGAGCGAACTTGATACAACTCAAGCAGTGAGATTGGTCGATTAGTAAATTCCGCAACGGCTTGGGCTAACTCTTGAGGAGTAAAGACTGTGCTACCTACAATTTCAAACCGTTCAACTGTAATAGTTTGAGAAGCATTACTAGGAACTGATTCATCAGGTAGGGGAGTTAATTCAGATGGTGGAAGTAGTTCTGCTGGTGAAGGCAGTAGTTGTAATGGTTGTGGTGGGGAGGATGGGGAAGATGAGGGGGGTTGAATGTCCTGCGGCGGCGGGAGGCGTTGGGTTGGGAGAGAATTGCTATTTGGTAGCTGTGTGATATCTATAACATGCGCGTAGACAGGTCTGGAAGTTATACAGCTTAACAATACAATTATGCTCACATGCAACCAAGAAAATGTAAGCTTTTTGGGTAATTTATTGCTCATAATATTGAGGTAGGATTTTATAAATCTGGTTCTCTTGAATTTTTGTTACAGATGGTAAAGCCTTAAAATTGTTTTATACTTTTCTTATCCTGTTAAGGTACACTCTTACTGGGTAAAGCGCTTGTTAAATAAGGCTTTTCTGTACTTCATGTGAATGAAAACCCTGTATCTATAGACTTCTTCAGATGAATATCATTATTTAATTTATCTGGCAAAGCAAGGAAAGATACAAAAACTTCTAACCTTTAACTATCAAGCCTTTCAACAGAAAAACCTAACAAAGGCTCGGTTTATTTACTTTTAAATTTTTGATAAAAGTAAAGTACATCAATAACAATAACTCATAACTCATAACTCTAAAATCTGAATCATCTGTCTTCTAGTTAAATTTGCTGCATCCAATTAATACGTATAATTTCCAGCTTTGTTTCTTTTAAAAATTTGTAACTGTAAATGCTAGGCTAAGTAATGTCGCAATCGTTATATATCACCTGAGAAAATAGTAATTTACTAGTTGTCCTGTATTTTATTCTACTATGCTGGTATAATTCCTGAAAGTTCCCTATTCATCAAGAAAATGAATCCAGACATAATAGATGCTCAAATACAAAACTGGGAAAAGTTTTGCCATCATCATGTTGGACGCTAGCATGGAACCTAGAATGAATAAAACTTATTTATAAAGATAAATAATCATTTTTCAAAAGCGTATTTTAGTTAAAATTACTAAAAGTTTTACATGCAATTTATAGTAGGTGTATTGACATGAAAGATTTTGAACTACTGGGTATAAATCACCTCGCACTAGTTTGCAAAGACTTAGCACAAACTCTAGATTTCTACGGCAACACCCTTGGACTTTCTTTGATCAAGATCATCGAGATGCCAGGCGGCGGAAAGCACTTTTTTTTTGATATTGGAAATGGCGATGCTTTGGCTTTCTTCTGGTCTCCGCGAACACCAGAAGGCATCCCAGGCATATCCTCTGTACAACCGGATGGACTCAAAACAGGGAATATTGCCACTGCACATGGCTCTATGAACCATGTGGCATTTAATATTCCTTTGGAAAAGGTGGAAGATTATAGAAGCAAACTAGTTGGAAAGGGGGTTGAAGTGACACCAATTTTGCATCATGCAGATGTCGGAACTGGCTATGTACCTGAACTAGACGAAAATACTTTCATTTCCTCATTTTATTTTTTCGATCCGAATGGGATCTTACTAGAATTTGCTGCAAATGTGCGCCCATTGGGAGATCCAGCACGAGACCTCCAACATAAATTAATTTAATAGTAAATTGTTTATTAATTATTACTAACGTTATAGCCATAGTTGAACTATAACTTAACGTTAGTAATCTAAAAAATAGACATTACTAGCTAATTAATCATTTTTAATTAGTCTTTAAAAACATACTTACGCAACAGGATGAAAAACAAACATTATACTTTTATAAAATTCGTTCTCGCGTCAACATTTATTTCTTGTTTGACTATCTTTCCATGTAAGGCTCAAATAATTAAAGACGGGACTTTACCCAACAACAGTATCATAAAAACGCAAGGAAATACAATAACTATTGAAGGAGGGACTCAAGCAGAGAACAACTTATTTCACAGCTTTAAAAATTTTTCTGTCTCGAATGGCGGCATTGTTTTATTTAACAATTCTGCAAATATTCAAAACATTATTAGTCGGGTAACTGGTACATCAGCTTCTAATATCGATGGATTAATTCGTGCCAATGGCATAGCTAACCTATTTCTGATCAATCCAAATGGAATAGTTTTCGGTCAAAATGCACGGTTAGATATTGGTGGTTCTTTTTTAGCCAGCACAGCGAATAGCATTAAATTTGCTGATGGCTCCCAGTTCAGCGCTGTAAATACCCCTAATCAGCCAATACTGACTATTAGTGTACCTAGTGGTTTGCAATTTGGGAGCAATCTTGGAGTGATTCAGGTGCAGGGTACAGGGCGCATTATTCAAGATTCTGATTTTAGGGTACCTCTCGATGCCAACAAGTTTGCTAATAGCTTACAAGTCAAACCCGACAAAACTTTAGCTTTGATAGGAGGAGATATATTACTGGAGGGAGGAATTCTCAGTACGAACAATGGAAGAATCGAATTAGGAAGCATCGCCAAAGGAGATACCAATATTAAGCAAGAAAATAATGGATGGTCATTTAGCTATGACAAAACTTCAATTTTTGGAGATATAAAATTATCAGAGAATGCCTTGGTTTATGTTAATAGCCTTAAAGGCGAAGGAAACACTATCAATATCCAGGGGCGCGATATAAGAATATTAAATGGCTCCTTGATTTTCAGCCAAAATCAAGAATACAAGCAAAACGGAGGGATTACTGTTAATGCCTCTGAGCTTTTAGAACTTAAAGATTCAACACAATTGAGTCTGAGTGCTATTTTTACTAGTAATTTTGGGAAGACAGCAGGAGAAAATATTCAAATTAATGCAAATAAAATTACAATGGAAGGATCACAAATAGCTACTACTACTTTTAGTGACGCTTCAGGCGGAAACATAGTGGTAAATAATGTTGATAATTTAAAAATTATTGGTTCTGCTCCATCTACTGCTAATCCTTTTGGATATGGTGGTATAAATACTTTTAGTTATATCAATCATGGAGTTGGCGGCAATATTGCTGGAAACATCAAAACTTTAATATTAGAAAATAGGGCAAATATTACCACAAATTCTAGTTCTTATGGAAGCGCAGGAGATGTGAAACTATCGACGGAAAACATCACTCTTAAAAATGGAGGTGGTTTAGGTTCTACAACTTTTAATATGGGAAAAGGTGGTAATGTTTTTGTAAATGCAAGTAATCAGATAGAAATAATAGGTGTATCGCCTTCCGTTGGTCCTAGCACAATTAAGGCTAGTACTTTTGGCAGGGGTGACGCTGGCATTTTAGAAATTAATACCCCAAGGCTATCTATTCGGGAAGGCGCAGGTGTATCTACGAGTACAGTCTCTTCTGGAAACGGTGGTAGTCTCACCATTAATGCTCCTGATTTTATAGAAGTTTCAGGCGTTGATTCAAATTCTAGTAATCCTAGTTTTATAGATTCATCGGCAGCTATTTTAGACGAAAGTTTAAGGGGAAGATTTAGCAGAGTACCACCAAATCCCACTGGAGATGCAGGAAAGCTAACCCTTAAGACTGGAAACTTAAATGTTAAAGACGGCGCTCAAGTCAGCGTTGGGAACTATGGCTCTGGCAATGCAGGAAAACTTGAAATCATTGCTAAAGACATCAATATCAAAAACAACGGGAGTGTTAACGCAACCACTGCTGTTGGTCAGGGGGGTGATATTGATATTGACTCAGAAAACTTGTTATTACGCAACAGTAGTATCTCCACAACTGCTGGGCAGCAAGACACTAACGGCGATGGTGGCAACATAGCTATTGATACAAAAATCCTATTCTCCTTGGGCAACAGCAGCATAACAGCTAATGCTTTTACAGGAAAAGGCGGCAATATCTTCATTGATACCGACTGGTTCTTTTCTTCTATTAATAGCCGATTTGAAGCCAGCTCACAATTTGGCATTAACGGACAAGTTGAGATCAACGGCTTTTACTTTTATCCTAGTAGCATTAAAGCAGCGCCAGAAGCAATTCGCGAAACCCCTAAAATTGCATCACTTTGTCAAAGTCGATCAGGTATAGGGATAAGTAAGTTTGTTGTTACTGGTATTGACAGTTTATTACCTAGCCCTAACGATTTGCCATCTAATAATCCTATTTGGCAAGATAATTCTATCTCAGATCAGGTCAACATTAGCTCAGAAGAACTAAAATCAATAGTTCAAGAAACTACACCAATCATAGAAGCGCAAGCTTTGATAAGCAAACCTGATGGTACAGTCGTCTTGACGGCAAAATCTGATCAAGTCACCGCCGATGCTGCGTTGTTTGCTAGTCTGTGTTCTGCTGAAGCTAAGACATCAAAAAATCAATAATATCAGAAAGAACATAGAACGATGGTTAAACGTCGAAACTGGATCAAGTACTTATTTTTAAGCATTTTAGGGTTATTTACGGTTGAGAGTAAAACATTTATTACCCCTGCTTATGCTAATAAGAAAAAAGTACAAAAACACCATCAGGCGCAACTATTGATCCAAAGAGGAAAAAAGTATCTTGATGAAGGCCGAGCAGTAGAAGCGCTTCAAAATTGGAAAGAAGCCACAAAAATTTATCGTCAAATTCACTATGAAGAGGGTGTTACTGGCAGCTTAATTAACCAAAACCTTGCCCTACAAGCTCTAGGCTTAAATCGTCAGGCTTGCAGCATACTTTTACAAGCTTTAAATTTAGATACGGATGCTAAAATTTGCGCTATCCCATTAGAGCAATCTGATGAATCTACAACAAAACTATTGACGGCAGCAATAGATCAGCAAAAGCTAATGCCGCTAAATCTTTTGGTATGGCATAACCTGGGAGATGTATTACGTACAACAGGTAAGCTAGATGAATCAAAGATAGTTTTGGAAAAAATACTTTCAATTGCTAAACAAATGTCTTCTGTTGAGACTAGCGGAATTATGCTTTCATTAGGTAATACTGAACAGGCTATTTACCAACAAGCACGTAATAAATATTATGAAATAGAGGAGCCAGTTTTCAAAAAAGAAATTGCCATTTTGATTCAGCAAGAGGTGTTGAAATCAATTGATATGTACCAACAAGTATATAATACGCCAGAAGCTCCTCAAGTTACACAACTGCTAGCTCAAATACACCAGTTGAGTTTATTATTAGATTTTGAAAAATGGTTAATAGCAGAGTCCAGTCTAAGTAATACACAATTAGCTAATACTCGTACTAAAATTACTCAACAGATTGAGCCTTGCGTAAACTCAGTGCTGAAAAACTCTTCGGCATTTTCTCAATTGTCGGCTATTCATTATGTTTATACAAAGCTGAACTTCGCTAAGAGTTTGAATCAACTTCCAGACAAGCAATTGCATTCAGTAGCTATTGACTATGCATCATCTGCCTTGCAAACAGCTAAAATTACCAAAAACGAGCGGTTGGAGTCATACAGTCTAGGCACTTTGGGTAAATTAAAAGCAGGACAATCAGAAAAATATTTTGCAGAAGCCTTAAGCTTGGCACAATCAATTCATGCTTGGGATATTTCGTATCAATGGCAGCAGGAGTTAGGGAATTTATATAATAAACAGGGAAAGTTTAAAGAAGCTATTAAAGCTTATAGCGCAGCGATCAATAACTTAAGTCAGCTTCGTGATAGTCTCTTAGCAAGCAACGCAGATTTACAGTTCTCTTTCTCGGAAAAGGTAGAACCTGTTTATCGCGATTATATGCGATTGCTTCTAGCATCTCCTAATCCAAATCTGGAGCAAGTTATTCAAACAAATGAACGGCTGCAAATAGCCGAGTTAGAGAATTTTCTCAAGTGTGGCAAACTCGATCTTGTAACTTTAAACGAACTTAAAAACTTACCTAGTGCCCCAGCAGTAATTCACATTGTTGATTTGGGTAGCCGTATAGAAATACTCGTTCAATCCCCTGATAAATCTCTTCATCGTCATTCTGTTGATTCAAAGCCAGTTAAAGAGCATATCGAGAATCTATTAAAGAATTTACAAGAGAAGAAACTTGTTAATACTGATGAATCGGTGCTTCTTCAACCTTCTCAAGCACTCTATAGCTTGTTGATTGTACCTATCAAGAAATATTTGCCATTGTCAGGAACATTGGTATTCACTTTGGACAAATCTTTCCAAAGCTTGCCGATGGCTTTGCTGCATGATGGGAAAAATTATTTGTTCCAAGACTACAGTATTGCAGCTACTTTAGGGTCTAGAGTTCGCCAACCAAAAGCTTTATCTAAAGAACAGTTGAAAGTTCTCATTGCTGCACTCTCTAAAGTTAGTCCCAGCTTCAACGACCCAAACGCTCCTAAAGACTTGAAAGCGCTACCAGGAGTGGAACAAGAAGTAGCAGATATTAAAAAACAAACTACTTTTTCCACTATCTTACTAAATGAAAATTTTACTAGCCCTCGGCTTGAGAAAGAATTGAGTACGGTCGATTTTCCAATTGTTCATTTGACAACTCATGCTCAATTTAGTTCAGATCCTCAGCGGACAGTAATTTTAGCCTATGAGAAGGCAATCAATGTATTAAAGTTTGATAGATTATTAAGAAATAAAACTCAAGCTGATGCAGACGGGATTGAGTTATTAGTATTAAGTGCCTGTCAAACCGCTAAGGGTAATAAAAGGTCAACATTAGGAATTGCTGGAGTAGCCGCACAAGCAGGAGCAAGAAGTACGTTAGCAACATTATGGCTAGTAGATACTGATTCTACGACTCAGCTTATGAGCGAATTTTACAAAGAACTGAGAAAGGGTGTACCTAAAGCAGAGGCACTGCGTCAAGCACAATTGAGTTTATTGTCAAATCCTGATTACACTCATCCTTACTACTGGGCGGCTTTTGTTCTAGTTGGAAGCTGGCTCTGAAGTACTTTGGGACAACTTACTTATGGTTGTTGAAGACTTTCAAACAA
>JAHCSU010000112.1 GCA_023522315.1 Nostoc sp. CCCryo 231-06 | reverse complement strand
TACAGAAGCCCAAACTGTACTTGGTACTCCAAGTCACTGTGGGTAGTTCACTTCCAAACAATGTGGTGGTCGTCCCTGTATCCGAGGCATGAGAATTCGGGTATCAGACGTACTCGACTTGTTTGCGGCTGGATTGAGTGCCGAACAAATCCTAGAAGAAATGCCTGATTTGGAAGCGGATGATCTTAAAGCAGCACTTGTGTACGCTTCACGTAAGCTCAATCATCCCGTTTTGGTTGCATGATGATCTGGGTAGATGCACATCTGTCACCCGCAATTGCAACTTGGATCACCATCACATTCGGTATAACCGCATTAGCTTTGCGTGATGTTGGGTTGAGAGATGCCGAAGATCCTGAGATTTTCGAGGCAGCGAGGGCTAGAGGAGTCATCTTCATCGCCAAAGACAGTGACTTTGCTGACTTAGTTGATCGTTTTGGAAGTCCACCACAAGTTATCTTGTTGACGTGTGGTAATACGTCAAATGCCCGATTGAAAGAGATTCTGAATTCAACATTGCCACAAGCATTAGAGCTTTTGCGATCTGGTGAAGCGTTAGTCGAAATCAGAGGGGATTAACAGTGTAGGCTAGCAAAAGCGATCGCAGTTTCATAAACCTACTGCACTGTAACGTAGTTTGAGGTTTTTTGGGCTACCCTGAACATATAATCGGTAAATTAGCCTTGTTATGAGTGTTGTAATCTCAGACGAAATTCTCCAAGCATCTCAGCTTACCCCAAGCGAGTTTTGTCAAGAAATTGCGCTGTTCCTATTCCAGACAGGACGCTTAACGATAGGCTACGCCAGCCAGCTAGCAGATATGCAACCCAATACCTTTCGCCAACTCCTCAAGCAGCGAAACATCCCTCTCTACTCCTACGACGTTGAGGACTTTGAATTGGATTTGAAAAATCTGCGAGAACTTGGAAGGCTGTGATTGTTATCAGCGATACGTCGGCAATCACAAATTTGGCAGCAATTCAACACTTGCAACTTCTGCCTCAACTTTACACTCAAGTCACCATTCCAGAAGCGGTATATTGTGAGCTTACCGATATCGATCCTCCCGTTCCTGGAACCTCTGAAGTTCAAACTGCTTCTTGGCTGGAAGTTCGACAAGTTGCAAGCCGTGAGATTGTTGAACGACTTCGATATGAGGTGAGATTAGACGCTGGAGAGTCTGAGGCGATCGCTCTTGCCTTAGAACTGAGTGCTGATTTACTATTGATTGATGAGCGTCGAGGTCGAGCAGAAGCTAATCGCCTGGGGTTGAGGATTACTGGATTGCTGGGTATTTTGATTGAGGCAAAACACCAAAATCTCATCGTTGCTGTCAAACCGTTGATGGATGCCTTGATTACTACATCAGAATTTAGAGTCTCTCCAGCCTTATACAATCAGATTTTAGATATGGTAAATGAAGGTTGACTAAGCAATATAATCTCTCTGAGATGGATAGAGCGATCGCTCTATTTTCTCTTCAGGTACGATGGAAATAGGTTCTAGTGCGATCGCTAATATTGTAGGTTCGGTTGACGCTGATTACGATATAAAGTGTTGATTGAAATTACCGGGGATAAGCGATCGCACTTACAAATCCTTTACATTTTTTCTTCAGTAACTAATGTCAGGCTAACCCATTCGCCTTTGTCGTTATAGCTGCGAATCATCCTCTGGCGCAGATTTGACTGGATTAACCAACCCGCTTCCAAAAATAAGGGTTGACGTAATTGCACCTTTAGAGGAGAAGTTGCAGAAGCGCCATCAGGTAACAATAATACTTGTACTTGCTTTTGGGGATCTTGGTCAAAGAGAACGATGGAACCTTTGATAGTAGCAGTTGAGGTAATTGTACGCTCGCCAAAAGAGGTAGTTTGAATTAATCGCCCAGTATCATCAAGTTGTATTTTCAGAGTTGTAGAGTAAATATCAGGCGAACGCAAATCTCGATATATTGTCACTGCTTCTCCTTGCCATTGTCCCAATAAATCATTTATCTGCAAAGGTGGACGTTCTGTTGCTGGAGTTCTGGCGAGATGTTCTCGAATTAGAACTAGTCTACTTAGATTCCCAGTCTTATCAAACAGTTGCACCAGACGTAAGCGGCGATTTTCATGAACAAAAGCGAGTTCTGCACCGAATTCGGAAAATGGCCCTAGCTGAATTAAACCTTCAGAAAATGAACCATTTTCAAAAAAAAGTAGACCCCCTCCCACAGAACTATATTCTTTGACTAAATCATCTCGCCCCGAACGGCACAAAGTTAGTAGCACTGTCTGGTTATTGTTTAAACCTTCTAGAGAAAGATGGCTAGGAGTATCGTTGAGAAGTGTACCTTCCGGAGAAAAGTTGCTAAATGAACCTTCCCATACACCGAGATTTTGCAGAAAACATTCCCATTGCGATTTCATAAGGTTTTGTCATTAATCATTAATCATTAGTCATTAGTCATTTGTCCTTTGCAATGGCCAATGATTAATGATTAACCTTTGGCAAAACGTCGGACAGCAAATAAGCTTCCCATTAATCCTACAGCTGCACCGAAACTCAAGAGAATCAGAGGTAATAGTAAAATTTGGGCTGGAGTGAGTTGCACCCCGTTGGTGATAGCTTGAATAAATTCAGGTTGATTGGCTAGCAACTTACCGAGAAACTGTTGAATCACAGAAATGAAACTCCAAGCGATCGCACCACCAACCAAACCGAAGGTAATTCCTTGTAAAATAAACGGGAGGTAAATCCAAGCTGATGTTGCTCCCACTAGTTGCATAATTTCAATTTCCTGGCGTCGCGCCATCACAATCAGCCGAATTGTCGTGGTAGTCACTGCGATCGCTGTTAAAGTCAGAATAATCGTAATTGTTAAAGTAATCCAGTTCAGACCTTGATGCAATTGGGCAATGCGTTTAACTGCTTCATCCACATACTGCACCGTCTCAACTCCCGGCAATTTAGCCAACTCCGTTGCTAAAGTTGGCACAACTTGAGAATTACGCGCCTTTACCTTCATCTCATCAACCAAAGGATTCTCGCCTAGCTGCTGCGTAGCCCCCTCAATATCAGAAATTCTCATTTCCTTAACTAATTTAGTCCAAGCTTGCTCTTTGGTAATGCTTTGTATCGCCGCCACCTCTGGCATTGTTGCGATTAGTGGCTCAATGGTTTCGACTTGCGTATCCGGTTCGAGATAAACTGAAACTTCTAGCTGACTACCAAACTGGTAGAGGAGTTTTTCAACTTGCCAAGAGGTTTGCAAACTCAAGCCGAATAAAAACAGTAACACGGTAACAGTACTTACAGCTGCCCAATTCATCCAACCTCCCCGCAGTAAACCGAGGAAAGTTTCTTTGAGCAGGTAGTCAAGTTTCGTAAGAGATTTAAACACACATCACCTCAAAATTTGAATGAACTTAACGTCAAGGCGCTAAATTCAGCTTTTGCATCTTTGCGTCAATAACATCACTATTTATAGTCAATAGTGCAAAGTTTGCCAATACATCAGCTTTTATACATTGCTACTTCCTTCCTGCTCCTTTGCTCCTGTAAGCTCCTGCTGTCTCGCCCATTTACCTTATCTTCGTGCCATTCACCATAGATACACTAACTGTCCCTCCTACAGTTATTGATAACAATTGGCTACCTGTTCTGGTTTCTAAGCAATTTTACTGTTTTTACAACTGACTTAAAAAAAGGGGGAAAATAGTTTGGTAATTCTACGATGTTTAGTATCTGACGAGAGGTGTAACTTTAAAGGAACAAACAAGATTGATTGAAGGAATTCTAAATTATGAACTTCTTAAATAAAGCCAACTTGGATAATAACTTATTAAGCCAGATCCGATATCAACTTGAGTCTGTAGAAATACATGATTATCATCTAGCCAAACTATTGTGCAAAGTAATTCCCTCCAATTGTCCTTTTGAAAGAACTGTTACAGTTTTCGGTCGGACTCTGTTCCAGATTCCACCTTTATGTAAAATCAACCCCCTCTATGAACAAATAGTTGGTCTTCGTTTTAAGTGTTTATTATATTTAGTCAATGAATGTGGTGAGGATGCGAGAAAATATTGTTAAATATAGGTTTATATCAATAAAAAATAGATTGAATAAATCTTTCTACTAAAAAAATATTGTATAGGAATCCGAAAGGATGGTGCAAGGTGACTTCACTAGAATTATTTTGGAGATTAGTACTAGGTCTAACTAAGATTGATATAGCGGTACTCGTTTACATGAGGTACACCCGTAGAGTATTGGTGTCAACAAAAGCCTAGAAACAGCTTAACTGTTGGCTTCCTCACCCCTCACCCGCCTGGAACAAAAGTTCAACGCTACAAGCTTTAGTCTACTGAACTAGACTAAGGGATTTCCAAGAAATAAATTATCCAAATAAACGTAGACGCACTCGCGTTCGCTTAGAGCAAGTCAGACTAGCGTTCGCTATCGTTACCGCTTCGGGAACCTCCGCAAAGCACTGGCTCCCCTACATGTATTTCAAAAATTAAATATGAGTCTTATAGAATAAAGATAGTAGGAATTTTCACCATCTAGCCATCAAGACTCATGCCCTCTGAAATTGCTGTAGAGAAAAAAAAGTTAAAAAATCCACCTTTGGAGCTTCATTATTTAGGCGATCGCGTGCTACGTCAAGCTGCAAAGCGAGTTGCGAAAATAGATGACGAACTCCGCCAAGTAGTGCGCGAAATGTTGCAAACTATGTATAGCAAAGATGGCATTGGTTTGGCTGCACCCCAAGTGGGAATTCACAAACAACTAATTGTCATCGACCTGGAACCAGAGAACGCAGCTAATCCACCTTTGGTACTGATTAACCCCACCATTAAACAAGTAAGCCGCGACATCTCTGTAGCCCAAGAAGGATGCTTGAGTATTCCGAATGTATATCTAGACGTAAAGCGCCCTGAAGTCGTAGAAATTGGCTATAAAGACGAGTACGGTCGTCCCCGGACATTAAAGGCTAATGACCTTCTGGGACGCTGCATTCAGCACGAAATGGATCACCTTAACGGCGTGGTATTTGTAGACCGTGTGGAAAACTCCTTGACTTTAGCCCAAGAGCTATCTAAGAATGGCTTCTCGTATCAAGCGGTGAAACCAATAAGATAGGGGGCTAGTAGTGTATTTAACTCCAAAAAGCGGTTTATTTCTGGGTGGTTCTTGTGTAAGTGCGATCGCAGCTGTCGGTTCGATTTTTGAACTCAGTTACGGACGACCAGATTTTGGTTTCACGGCCACTGCGATTATCCTGGCATTGAGCATTCCACTCACAGGATTATTTTTTTTCGCCGCAGTGAAGGACGCAAGGGCTAACATGAAATAAGCATCAGGTACATAAAAAAGGTAAAAGGATGAATTAAAAAGGCAAAGTTCATTCTTTTACCTTTTATTTTTACCAAACAGAATTCAGGAGTCAGGAGTCAGAATTCAGCAATGTTTTCTGTGCGAGTGGCGGATAGCGTAGCGGTAGCGAGTCCGCGTTCGCTGCGCTATCAGTCGTGGGTCTGAATCCCCGACTGATTGATTCTGACTCCTGAATTCTGACTTCTGAATTCTTCTTCAATCTCCATCTTACACCGCCCCTAAAGCTTTCAGTGTTGCCTTCTGAGCTGCTGTTAAACCGATAGATCCTGTAATCTCCATATCCTCGTATGGTTTGGGGATACTAAGAATTTTCAAACATTCACCAGTGTCTGGATTCCTTTAAATCCCATCCCTCTATGTTGTCTAATTACGAAAAATGCTTCTTTCTCTTGAATCGTAAACAAAAATTTTAATGGACAAAAATTTCTGTCCCCACACCATAAATCTTTTGCTTCTACAATATTTAATACTGAATCAAACTCAGAACGATATGAGTGCATGACCGTCAACAAGCAAGAACAATATCTGTAACTAGTTTTGACTGTGATTCGAGTACTACTATTGCTTTTCCTGGGAGTGCTGATGCTGCCAAGTTTCTGATTGCTTTTAGTCTATTGTCTGTTCCTTTTAAACGAGGATAAAATCCTTGGGTTTGCCACGCCTGTGCTTGATTGATTAGCGATCGCACCACGCCGCTTTTATTATTTGCTTGCCTGTAAATTTCTTCTGTCTGCCGCCAAGTTGCTAAAAGGTTTTAGCTTTCTTGGGCACATTAACTGTTTTTTGTTAATGTTATCCTAGTCTCACAACTAGCTCCTCAAGCGTTAATTCCGGCACTTCTTGCCGTACTAAAAAATTTTATCACCATAAAATACCAAAAACCTGGTCGAGGTTGACCAGGTTTTATCGAGTTTACAGGGTTCAAATTGTTAAACTAAGTTAAGTAATTGAAACTTAATAACTAAGGTTGACTAAACGACGAACAAACTCAGCATTATTGCGTTTTTCCGCTTTAGGATTTGGGTTTGCCTTCTACATTCGGCTTTTTACCACTTCATCTGATATGCTGAAATTTGCTTGGGTTGATGACAGGGGACACTAAGTCATTTACCCTTTTAGTTTGGTTTTTTGTTTGGTGTCCTACTATTTAATTTATCACTTAGTTTGTGAGTTGCAACCCTTAGTTTACTAAAGTTGACGTTTTGTTAGATTTTGCAATTTAGATCGAGAGATTTGATCCCCGACTATCTTTTTAAGAGAGTTGAGGGGATCTTGGAGAAATAAGCATGACTAACCAAACTGCATTGTCATCAATTCCACATAATTGGACTGTTATCCAGATGGGCGGTGACAATACGTCCAATGGCATCAATTTCTGCCAATTGGGCGGCGGAAAGCTTAATTTTGGCGGCTAATACGTTATCTAGTGCTTGTTCGGGATAAAGCGATAAAGCTTCAGCAACAATTTGCTCAGAGTGTCCTTCACCATAAACTTCAGCAGTATCAATTGTTGTGATACCAGCTTCATAAGCGGCTCGGATCGTTTTAATCGAGTCAGTATCCTCAACTCCCACCCACATTCTTTTACCAGCTTGCCAAGTTCCCATAAGGATGGGTGTGATTTAGACTTTAGTTGTACCTAGCGTTCGCTTTTCCATAACTGCTTGCTTTCTAATTCATTCCCCTAGATAGTTTCACACTTTATCGGTTTTAGCTTGAAATTAAATCACAGTTACAGTAGATGCTGATGGAATTGACTACAACTTTTCATGCTCTCAAAGAATGGGCAGTCGCTATAAATGCCTTGGAAAGTGGCAAAACAATTATGTTGCTCCGCAAAGGCGGTATCCATGAACGAAATGGACATTTCCAAGTTGCCAACAAGCAAATTTTGCTTTACCCTACTTATGAACATCAACAAGCTTTCATGCTGAAAGCTGAGTATGCCAATCGTGTTTATCCAGTAACATCAGGTTGGCATCCAGAGACAGTTCCCATCGGCAGTTGCGCTGAAATTACAGATATTTTGCCAGTTAGCGATGAGTCTATTGTCAACACCTTGCTTCCATTCCATATTTGGAACGAGCATTTTATTAGCGATCGCCTCAAATGGAAACCACGCCAGCCGCTTTATATTCTCCTCCTGCGGACATATAAACTACCCGAACAAGAAATTCCCTATCATCCTAAATACGGCGGTTGCAAGTCATGGATTGATTTAGACCAACCAATTCACTTGCAAGGAGCAAAACCAGTTTTATCTGACTTTGCATATACTCAACTAGTAGAGACAATTCGCCAGATTGTCGGCGATAAGTTGTATGCTCTGTTTACGTGAGGTACACCCGTAGGGGCACGGCAGTGCCGTGCCCTTACACTTGGCGATATAATGTTGCACCGCATGTAAATGGGAACTGCTATAAATGATTTTTAAGGAAATTTTGTTGCGGTTTACGCTCTCCATTAACTTAACAAAGCTTTAACCTGGCTCCGTTTGCCCAATAAAAGCTTAAAGCCATCAAACATAATTGTGAAAGCTTGGTACACACGGTCAACGATCTCACAATTTTTTTTCTCTTCATCTTCAGAAAGATGAATACTAGTTAAAAATTCTTGCATTTCCTGCTCAAAAATTTCGTGATTCTTTTCAATATCTAAATGATGTATTGAGAAGTACTTGAGTTTATTAGAATAACCGACTCGTTTCACCAAGCTTGCAGTGTACTCAAAAAAGATGTGACCTGTAGACTCAAGACTCATTATCAGAGCAACTCTTTCAATATCACTACTTGCTCGAAAAACCTCGGATATTATGGCATAGGTAGCATCACGGGTGAAAAGATAATCCCGGCTATATAGCAGTTTAAGATTAGGTTCTTCAACTTTCATCTCTTGAAGATCGCTTAAAAACCATTGCTCATGCCCCATGTCCTCGACTAAATGATGGTGAGCAACTTGACGGATTTTACTATCAGTCATTTGCATCTCGTTTATTCGGATTACGTCCTGAAAAGACATAACCCAGAAGCTCAAGTATTGAGCCAACAATTTTATATTTTCTAGAGAATTTTCTCTAGTAATTTGGATGAAAAGTGGGTGTTTAGCTAGTTCAATTTGCTTTTGAACTATATATTTATCGATGGTTTTCATCTTAAATCCAATATTTCCTTAAAGAATATACTAGTGCTCGTCAATACCTTCGCCAAAAAAAAGAGGACGAAGAGAGAGGGTTGATATAAAGTAAGTCGGTGTTAAAAAATCAAGCTATGTGACGAAACGTCAAATCAGCTAATAGCTTAGGAATTTGTCATTTCCCAATTTTTACAAAACTAAATATACACGGGTTTTATCATGCCGACTTATCTACTTTTATAAGTAATTTCCGAAATCGGCAATAGTCCTTATGTATTTAATCAGAAAAACAAATAGTCTAATTGCGAACTTCAGCAAAAATAGTAGTTATTGTTACACACAATCCCAAAAAACGCGGATAACATTAGAAAAATCTCACCCGATAAATAAGGTGAGGCAAAGCTGTTTATCTTCGTGTCCCTCTAGCAGATGTCTTTCAAGCTATGACTTGTGAAGTAATTATCCTGAAATGGATATAACTTAATTACGCTTTGTCTAAAGTGTTAGACAAAAAAGTATCCCAGAAGGGTGATAATTAGCTTGACAAAAGTCTGTTATTATGCATTATTAGCTAAAAGTACAAGGAGTTTGCAATGCATCAACAAATGTGCTGGTTACCTAAGTCTGGTGGCAACGGAGAGAAAATTTTGTATTTGCAGACAGAACCTAATCAACCTTGGCGTCCTTACACAGCTTTTAGAGGTCTTACAGTCCCAGATTATCAAATACCAGGTGGTTCTAAAGGTTGGGCAACTTATCAAAAACTTCTCAAAGCAGGTTGGACACTAGTACCTAGCACACGAGCAAATGAGTTTGGCAGCAGCAGCTACGTAGAGTCAACAGCCCAAAATCAATAGTCATTGATCATTTGTTCTTCTCGGCGTCTCTGCGTCTTGCTAGTACAGCACGGCGTAAATAAGCAGACCATTGAAAAGCCGTAAAGAGCTTATCCTATAATACTTTTAACTTTTGACTTTTGCTTTGCGGTACTAGTCCCTCACTCGCTCACAAACCTCTGGGGGAACCTTCACCGCGAGGATCGGCGGCCCCTTCTAAAGTTCCATCAGATGTTACAGCGATCGCATTACCATTACCCCAAGGAATAGTTTCCTGTATTTTGTGTCCCCGACGGCGTAAGTCTTCCACAGTGAGAGCATCTAAGCCCCAGGATTCGACGCGCAACTGATCTGGAAGCCATTGATGATGTATGCGTGGAACAGAAACAGCTGCACCAACATCCATGTTGTATTCCAGCACATTTAGAATCACTTGCAAAACCTGGGTAATGATAGTACTACCACCAGGCGCACCTGCTGCCATGCGGAAATGACCATTTTCTGTGACAATTGTGGGAGTCATGCTGGATAAGGGAGTCTTACGCGGTGCGATCGCATTGGCATCGTTACCAACTAAGCCAAAGGCATTAGGCACTCCTGGCGCAGAAGCAAAGTCATCCATCTCATTGTTGAGGACAATTCCAGTTCCCGGTGTCACTACACCAGCACCAAAACCAAGGTTAATCGTGAAAGTCAAACTTACGGCGTTGCGTTCTTCATCCACAACAGTAAGATGACTGGTTTGGGGAGATTCATGGCGACTTGTGTTCGTTTGTAGAGACTGAAGCGATGATGGGATGATATTATTTTCGGATTTCTGAATATTAGCTTGACTAAAACGTTGTAGTGTTTCTTTGTCTACTGGCTTGACCTCGGTCGAAGGTCTAGCCACTTGCATATTAATTTCTTGATGGCGTTTTTTGGCGTAAGCTGGACTGAGCAGTTCTTGCACAGGAACTTTGACAAAATCAGGATCGCCTAAATATTCCGAGCGATCGGCGTAAGCAATCTTCATTGCTTCTACCATTAAATGTATAGCGTCGGGATGATGCCATCCCAAAGATTTCAAATTAGTGTCACCAATAATATTTAAAATCTGCAATAGATGAACGCCTCCCGATGACGGTGGTGGCATTGAGCAAATTTTAGCTTTACGAAAATTGCTACAAACAGGAGTCCGCCAGATTGGTTTGTAGGCTTTGAGGTCTTCTAGAGTAATTAAACCACCATTTTTTACCATATCAGAAGCGATCGCCCGAGCAATACTTCCGGTGTAAAAACTTTGGGGATTTTTGGAAATTTCTGTTAAAGTACCTGCCAAATCACGCTGCACCAGTTTCTCCCCTGGTTGATAAAACTCACCATTGCGAGTAAAAATTTCTCGCGCTGTTGGATTGTTGAGAACTGCTTCCTTGCGGTTTTCGTACTCTGGGAGCGAACGCCAAGTAATTTGAGGACTGAGGACAAAGCCATTTGCAGCAAGTGCGATCGCAGGTTTCATTACCTCTTGCCAAGAAAGCTTACCATAGCGACGATGCACTTCATAAAGTCCCGCCACCGTTCCTGGTGTTGCTACTGCCAAATAACCATTAATACTTGCATTCGGACGCACCTTTCCTTTTGCGTCTAAATACAGATTTCTTGTAGCTTTCAGGGGTGCGCGTTCGCGGAAATCTAGCGCTTTCATCTCGCCAGTTTTCTCAGAATGCATCAGCAAAAATCCGCCACCGCCGATTCCGGCTGAAAAAGGTTCAACCACTGAGATTGCAAAGGTTGTAGCTACGGCTGCATCCACTGCATTACCACCTTTGCGTAACATCGAAATTCCCGCTTCACTTGCTAATGGATGGGCCGAAACCACCATCCCCTTTTTGCTGCGTAAGGGTAAAGTTAAGGCAGCTGAGGCAACTTGGGTGTAAAGTAGAACGCCCAAAGAAAAGATTGCAATCGCAACTCGCTTGGGTTTAGTAACAGTAAGCATTTTTATACCATTTCTCCTAAAATCTTATACTTGTTTAGCATCTTGGCGTGAGATTATTGATATATCTGATTTGAAAATTTTACAGCACTTATAAATGCTATGTTACGAAAAATAAGTAAAACATTTTTCAAAGCTTTAACTATTGGCTTATGTATCTCTAGCGGAAGCGTTCTCTCTCAAACATTACCGCTTTCCTCTAACTTCGTAGGTTTTAATACGGCTGAAGGTGAAAAATTATTATTTGAGAGTAAGTCAAACGAAGACTTCTTTCCACTGAGTATGCAATTCACCACTCAAAATAATCAGGCATATTGTGGTGTTGCAAGTATGGTTATGGTACTGAATGGTCTACAAATTCCAGCACCAGAAGCACCGCAGTACAAGCCATATCGAATATTTACTCAAGAAAACTTTTTTAGTAATGATAATACAAAAAAAGTGCTAACTCCTGAAGTTGTGTCTCGCCAAGGTATAACCTTAGACCAGTTAGGGCAATTACTAGCCAGCTATGGCGTTAAAGTTAATGTTTACCACGCTGCCGACACTAGTTTAGAGCAGTTCCGCAAACAAGCAGCAGCAAATTTAAAACAACCACAAAATTTTGTTTTAGTAAACTATTTACGCAAAGAAATAGGTCAAGAGAAAGGTGGACATATTTCTCCTTTAGCAGCATATAATGAGCAAACAGATAGATTTTTAATTCTTGATGTTTCTCGTTATAAATATCCACCAGTTTGGGTAAAAACAGCAGATTTATGGAAAGCAATGCTCACAAATGATTCCTCAGTAAATAAGAGTCGTGGCTTTGTATTTGTCAGCAAAAGTCTTTGATATAGCAATTCCCATTCACATGCGGTACAACATTATATTGCGAAGTGTAAGGGCACGGCAGTGCCGTGCCCTTACGGGTGTACCTCATGTAAACGAGAAACGCTATATAACAGTCTGTTTATAGCATTTCCTAATCACATGAGGTACATCATAGCTCCCTCTCGAAGAGCGGGGAGGGGGTTGGGGGTGGGGTTCTTCTACCTTACTCAAGCGAGAACCGCTATATTGAATTCATGAATTCTGCGATCGCCTATCTTTCATGTAAATAATGCGAGCTAATTATGAATACCGTAATTACACCAGAAAGAATCGAGTTACCACCTGGCGCGGTGTTGAAGCTTTTGGGGAACTGGAAAGACTATCAAGTATTGAGTCAGCAATTAGGCGATCGCTCCTCACCTCGCATTAAATATCGAAGAGGAGAAATTTTACTAATGGCACCGCTACCAGAGCATGGAAGAGATGCAAGTTTACTGGCATTGATAGTAATAGCTCTACTTGACCACTTAAACCGCATATATGAATCATTTACGCCCATCACCATGAGCTTGCCAGAAATTAGTGGTATTGAGCCAGACTTTTGCTTTTACATTGAAAATTGCAGAGCAGTAGTAGGCAAAAAAAGAATTAATTGGGAGTCTGATCCACCACCAGATTTAGCAATTGAAATAGATGTTACAAGCTACACTGATATTAATGATTTCTTGCCTTATCGAGTACCGGAAGTTTGGATATTAAAGAGTAATCGGCTATTAATTTATAGATTGCAGGAAGAAAGTTATTTGCTTACAGAAAGTGGCTACTTTCCTAACGTTAGAGAAATTGTACAGCAATGTCTCCAAATGGCCAATAAGCAAACAACAAGTGAAGTCATTAGGTGGTTAAAGAACTTTTTGCGTGAACAGCAGTAGGGTGTGTTACGACTTAGGTAACGCACCATTTCAGGTTTTCGGTGCGTTAGCGTTTTATTTGCGCCTACTTACTTATCCTTAAGATAAACCTAATCCCTTCGATTTGCGAAACTCCTGAACAACATCTTTAATATCACGTAATTCTCCCTCAACTAAATAATTTAACTGCCGCATTTCATCTGCCGAAATCTTTCCGGCAAGTTGTGCGATCGCATTTCTTAATTCGGGATATTTTTTTAATATTTCTTGTCGAACAATTGGCACAGTTTCGTAAGGTGGAAAATAATGTTTATCATCTTTTAGCACAAGTAAGCCCAAGCGAGAAATCTGCCCATCTGTGGAATTACCCGCCACCATATCTACCTGTTTTTGAACCAAAGCACGATATATTAAACCCAAGTCCATGATTTGGGGAGATTTGGCAAAACGTAAATCGTAAGCTTTGGCTAATCCAGGAAAACCATCTTCCCGTTCTAAAAATTCGTAGCCAAAACCGCCGCGCCATTGCGGTGTATATTGAGTAGCTTGGGTGATAGTTTGAATGTTGTAGCGTTTGGCATCATCACCCCGAATAATCATTGCAAAAGTGTTTTCAAAACCTAAGCTTGGCATCACTTCCAGATTGAATTGCTGGGAGTATGCTTGTTTCAACTTTTCATAAACTTCTTTCGGATCATTAACTGCTTTTTGCTTTAAAATTGCAGTCAAAGCTGTGCCTGTATACTCAATATAAGCATCAATTTTGCCAGCAGTAATAGCACTATGACAAACAAAAGAACCACCCAGACGGGGACGACGAGCTACTTTTAAATTAGTTGTCGCTTCAATTTGTTGTGCTAACAGTTCACCTAAAATATCTTGTTCAGTAAAATCTTTGGAAGCAACAATAATATTGCCACTGTTATTACTATTTGAATTTGGTGTACAGCCAGCGATTAAGAGTAATACAGCAAAAGTTAAAAAGCAAAATGCCAAAAATCTTTTCATTAACTTTTAATTTTTAATTTATTCTCCATCCAGCCAATTACAAAGTCAGCTAGTAATGCAATTACCGCCGCCGGAACTGCACCAGCTAAAATTAACTGATTATTCACTACTGATATACCGCGAAAAATAAATACTCCCAAACCACCTGCACCAATAGCTGCTGCAATAGTTGCAATACCAATGGCAATTACCGTTGCGACTCGCACCCCTGCCAGAATTACTCCCAGTGCTAAGGGAATCTCAACTTGCAATAACAATTGTCTATCTGTCATTCCCATGCCTCTCCCAGCTTCTCGAATCGCTGGATCTACGCCAATAATACCTGTGTAAGTGTTACGAATTATCGGCAACAAGGAATATACAGTCAAAGCAACAATTGCTGGTACTGCGCCAATTCCGCCAATTATAGGAACAGGAATCAGTAAGCCAAACAGTGCCAAACTAGGGATAGTTTGAAAAATATTTGCTATACCGAGAATTGGTTGGCGGAGATAGGTTTTGCGTGTAATCAAAATACCTAATGGAATGCCTATAAGTATGGCAATTCCAATTGCAATGCCTACCAAAAATAAGTGTTCTAGAGTATGCTGAAGAATTTCTGGGGCATACTTAATGAGGAAGAAATTGTTCATAAATTGTCTTGCAAGGGACGCAGACATTGGAGAAAGGCAAGGCTTTCTGGATGTTGCGATCGCATAAATTCATCCTTTGCTTCCAATACTACCAATTCTCCGCCATACATTAAACCAATTCTCGATGCTAAGACAAAAGCTTCTTGAATATCGTGGGTGACAAACACAACTGTCTTGCCTAATTCTTGCTGCAAATGCCGAAACTCTTGTTGAAGTTCTAAGCGCGTAATTGGATCGAGTGCGCCAAAGGGTTCATCCATCAACAATACTGGCGGATCTGCTGCTAAAGCCCTGGCTACACCAACTCTTTGCCTTTGTCCTCCCGAAAGCTCGTGCGGGTAACGTCCGGCGAATTGTGCTGGTTCTAAACCCACCAATTGCAACAATTCATAAACCCGCGTTTTTATTTGTTTCGGTTGCCAACTTTCCAAAGACGGGACTAAACCCACATTGCGTTCAACAGTAAAATGGGGAAATAAACCAATTTCTTGAATAACGTAACCAATTTTTCGCCGCAGTTTAATTTCATCCCATTGAGTTGTGGGAATGCCATCAAATAAAACTTCGCCTTGTGTAGGTGTGAATAGGCGATTAATTAACTTCATTGTTGTAGTTTTGCCGCTACCACTGCGCCCAAGTAATACCAGTGCTTCTCCTTGGCGGATGGTGAAATTGAGATTTGACACCAATGGGCGATGATTGCGGCTAAAGGTGACATCGCGGAATTCGACAGCAGTTTGATTATTTTGCGGCATGAGTAACTTTTAGTATAGGCACGTATCAAATTCTTTACTGATTTTGCTATTATGCTAACGCCTGTTTTGACCTATTCAGATTTTGTAGACACTGGCAAGAATTGCCCTAAAGCTTTACATTAGGGGAAGATCAGAAAATGCAAACAATAGAAAGCAATAGGTATAACACTACTAATAACTATATTATGAACTCGTTTGAAAGTATAACAATTGAAGGATATCGTCGCTTGTATAATGTACAAATCGATATGCATGACCGACCCCTGACGGTGATGATTGGTGCTAATGGTGTAGGTAAAACTTCTCTGTTAGAAATTTTTTCACTTTTAGCAGCATCAGCCAATGGTCAACTAGAAACCAAAATTTCCGAATTGGGTGGACTGGGTGATATTATGACCCGCGATCAGGCTAAGAGTATAGTAATTTCTTTGTCAATGAGTGTGGCCGGTCATGCATCACTCGACTACTACTTAGAAGTCGCTTTTAAAGGATTAGCATATGAAATTGCTCTAGAAACACTTACTCAACAAAATGAGCCATTCGCATCAGAACCTTTTAAGCACATTGACTCTCGTGGTTTAGATGTTAAATATTTCAATACAGAGGATCAAAGGCTATTGCGTCCAAATTGGGATCATAATCCCTTAGAAACTTCTCTTGCTCAAGTTCCGAAGATGTACAAAGAGCCAGAGAATCTGCGGAAAACATTAGCTTCCTGCACTTTTTATGGAGCATTAAATGTTGCTCCTAAAAGTTCAGTCCGTTTACCACAATCAATGCGTCCAGCAACCTTGCCGGGTTCTAATGGAGAAGATTTAGTTTCTTGTCTTTATTATTTGCGAGAAACCGACTCAGAACGATTTGAAATTATCGAAGATACTCTTGCTGCTGCATTTCCAGATTTTGAGCGTTTATCGTTTCCGCCAGTAGCAGCAGGAACTTTAGCAATGACGTGGAAAGATAAAAATTTTTCTAAGCCCCTTTATATGCACCAACTATCTGAGGGCACTTTGCGGTTTCTCTGGTTAGTAACACTGCTGCAAAGCCCAGATTTAACTGCCGTCACTCTTATCGATGAGCCAGAAGTTAGCTTACACCCAGAATTATTAAGACTATTAGCTGATTTAATCCGTGAAGCTTCTAAAAAAACTCAGTTAATTGTAGCAACCCATTCAGATAGATTAATCCGCTTTTTAAAACCTGAAGAAGTGCTAGTTTGCGATTCTGAAGATGGTTTAACAACTATGAATTGGGGTGACTCTTTTGATTTAAAAAAATGGCTAGAAGATTATAGTTTAGATCAAATTTGGGCGATGAACTTAATTGGTGGTCGTCCATGAGAATAGCGATTTTAGTTGAGGGTGCAACAGAAAAAGCTTTTGAGCCAATTTTACGAGATTTTCTGAAGTCACGCTTGCAACAACAAATGCCCAAACTTAAGTTTATATCTTATGATGGGCGGATTCCTAAAGGAGAAAAACTTAAGCGTTCTGTTGAGAATTTACTCACAGGTAAAGATGTTTTCAATGCTGTGATTGCACTAACAGATGTTTACACAGGAACAAATGATTTTCAAGATGCAGCAGACGCTAAAGCTAAAATGACAGATTGGGTAGGAAATAACCGTAGTTTTTATCCCCATGCAGCACAATATGATTTTGAAGCTTGGTTATTACCTTATTGGTCAACAATTCAAAAATTAGCTAAATCTGATAAATCAGCACCAAAAGGTTTACCTGAACAGGTGAATCATGGTAAATCACCATCATATCGTATTAAGGAAATATTTGAAATAGGCAAATGTCAAAATAGTTACAGTAAAATCCGTGATGTAAAAAGAATTTAAAAAAATCAAGATTTGATGATTTCGGTTAATCAGTGTTCTGAATTAAAATCATTTATAAATACTATTTTATCTCTTTGTGATGCTAACTTGATTCCATGATTAAACAGATTGCTCACCTACTTATAGTTAAGTATTGAACTACTGTAGTAAGCTGTTTAAGGTTGTAATCGAAGCAGTGCTGAATGCTAAGTAAGGAGTTAGGAGAGACGCAATTAATCGCGTCTGTACTGTAGTCATCTTGTACTATGCAGTTTTAGCATTTTCATCTGATGCTTGTTCTGCAACATTTTTTAAACGGCTAGACCTGATTTTACGGATGCGATCGCTACTACGGACACCACCCGCCATCTCATACTCACGGCTGTCTTTGCCGTACTTGATAGCAACCACCATCAGCATCTTCTCAGAAAGCTGACTCAAGTTTTTTTCCATCTCTTCAATTTCAGTTTTAGAAGAGTCAACCAGAGACAGAGCGGTATTATAAACATCAAGTTTGTTACGTAACTGCTCAATTGACTCAATCAGTTTTTCCAGACTATAATTTTCATCAAATTTGATGCTTGGAACAATAGATTTCAGTCCGGCGGATCTTAACTGAGCTTTTTCTAAAATGCGGGATGTGCGTTTTAGACGGGACATAAATTTATTTCTTTAAGATACTTCTAGAGCTAGCTTGCCTCAGTTAAACCCGATTCCGGTTCAGGGGAACTGTTGAGGATTTATTAAGTCAAGTGCAACTGAGATTAGTTTATCAACCATTTCTG
>JAHCSU010000111.1 GCA_023522315.1 Nostoc sp. CCCryo 231-06 | reverse complement strand
AACGGTATCACAGGCTACTATTTTTTAGCGATCGCAAAAGTTTTCGGTCTACTGAAATTGTATTTATAAATAGTATATTTTTAAAGATAAATTCTGAGAAAATTGTCAAAAGTAACCAAATAAGAAATAATTTTAATTAATTACTAATCTGTCCAGTTTTTTAATTATGTTGGTGGAAGATTTAATATGCAAAATGTTGCTCAAAAATTGCTGTGTTGCAGCTATATGTAAAAGGATGCATAAAGGAGTTTGTTAAAGCACTCAAGCTTATGGTTAAAGTTCAGATAGTTAGAAAAAAAGTTTTATGGAAAAATGACTTCCTGTTTCCAGCAGCAATATGGCTTGCCAGCCGAATATTCATTTGGACTGCTATGTTGCTGGTTGCGCCAAAACTACCGTTACCAGCAGAAGAATTTTTGCCCCATTTTGGCTGGGGGGTTGTTGATGCATGGGATAGTATGCATTACCGAGCGATCGCTACTTCTGGATATGAATTTGTGAATGACGGCAAGCAACACAATCTTGCTTTCTTTCCCCTGTTTCCCTTAAGCATTTGGGTTTTGATGAAACTGGGCTTGCCGTTTGAATTAGCAGGTACGTTAGTCAACAACTTGGCATTTTTCGCAGCCCTTTACTGTTTGTACTTTTGGATCAAAAAGAATTATGGCATCAATGCAGCGCACTGGACTACTGCTGTAGTTTCTTTGTATCCATCTTCCATGTTTACGGGGGTGATTTACACAGAGGGGCTGTATTTGTTTTTGAGTACATCGGCTTTGCGGGCGTTTGATCAAAAGCAGTATGGCTGGACTGCGCTTTGGGGCGCGATGGCGACAGCAACACGTCCTACAGGTATGGCACTAATTCCAGCATTTGCGATCGCAGCCTGGAAAGAACGCCGACCACCCATTGCCTATATAGCTGGTTTTACTACCGCTATTGGCATACTTCTATTCAGTTTGTATTGTGCGATTTATTTTGGCAATCCTTTAGCTTTTATCGAAGCACAGCGCGGATGGCGACCAACTCTGGGGTTTGATTGGCAGGGTTGGTTAAATATGTTGATGCAAATTGTAGTCGGCACAAATAATTGGCAATTTGGTTGGGTTCAAAACCCCTCTGGCGGAATTCCAGACCCCTGGTATCTGTTGTTGTTTGCCATGATTGTTGCCAGTGGCTATCTTTTATGGCGTTTCCGTCAACGTTTTAGTTCTGTGAAATTATTTTATGGGTTTTATGCTTTAGTCTTATTTTTGTTGATTCTGGCAAGTGAAGAGTGGATCAATAACTTGCTCAATTTGTTCATGGTCTTGGGTGGTGGCTATGTGTTATGGCGCTTACACACGCAATTGACCGCAGTTACAGTTATTTATGGCTTTTGCGGTATTGGTTTGCTGTTAGCTTCTGGGGGTACTATCTCCTTGAGCCGTCTCGCTTATGGTATTGTGCCCTTGAATATAGCCATTGGTGTGCTGCTATCTCGCCATCCTCGTCAGGGATATTTAATATTGGGCGCTTTTGTGACACTACTAGCCAAAATAGCTGTAGGATTTGCCCAAGAGCGTTGGGTTGGTTAGAGGATTTGATCCATTATTTGAATTTAAATTTCCTAATGAATGTATCCAATCAAACGAAGATAGCGATCGCTTCATTATTTGTAGGTGTAAATGCCATTTCTTTTGGCTCTATTTTTATGAAATTGAGCGAAATTGAACTCAGCCCCAATGCCACTGTATTTAATCGCTTTTGGCTTGCTAGTGTGGTCTTCTTGGTATGGAATGGATACAAGGCAATACGGCAGCGATTTTCTTTAGAAAAACCTGGAGAACAGCAGACCTACACCAGTCAGGATTTGTGCCTATTGCTAGGTGCTGGTATTCTTTGGGCTGCTACTTTAGTCTTTTTAGCTTGGTCGCTGACTCAAACTAGTGTAGCGATTACCCGTCCTCCCATTCCTTGAAGATAGACTGCTTCCCTATTCTTGGATGGGTTGGTTTTTCATCATTTTCCAAGCCCTCTTTTGCCAAGTGTTGGGTCAGGGACTTTTGGCTTATAGCCTTAGCAGAATCTCTTCAAGCGTCGTTGCCGTCACGCTTCTACTCGAACCAGTCCTAGCTTCCATTTTCGCTTGGTTCATTTTTTCAGAACAAGTAGGTTTGTTTGACTGGGCGACTTTTGCCGTAGTTTTAGCGGGTATCTATCTAGCCCAATCTAGCCAATCCACTGTTCAAGTAACGAACGAAGGCTCGTAGCGCTATAACAGCTAGTAAAAGTTCATTTATCTATCTGCAAATTCGATTTGCCCGTGATATTTGGGTAGCTTCGGTTGATTAATATCATTCATTGGTGGTTTAGCAATAAATAAGATCCCTAACTTATTTGAGAAGTTGGGGATATGTGGCTTTTAGTATAATTAATTTTTGATAATCAGTGTAAATCCGTTAGCTACTCCTATAATTTTACTACCAGTTAAATTGATTTGCTGTAAAGCCTCATTGTCTAATAGCAAATAAGATTTATTAGATAACATTTTTTGTAAAACTGGCACAGTTGCAGCAGTTACCTTGCAATCGCTGTAAAAGTCTAAACTAGGACGACTATAAGCAAAAGAAGTATAAATTTGTGTTCCTGGTGAAACATTTGCCCGAATTAATTCCGCTACTGGTTTAACAGGAAAAGCTTCATTCAATTCCCAAATCCATGATTGCGAACTCATCAACAGTGCTAAAACTAAGTACATCCCAGAAAATAATACTGGAATAAAGTTGCGATCGCGCTGTTTAACTAGCCATGTTGCGATGCCCATACTTATTGCCAAAACAATACTCATGACTATTAAAATAGGTTCTTTTTTAATAAAAAAGTAAACACAACCTCCTAAACCAGCAATAGAAATAATAGCCAGAAATATTGTCCAACTTTGCACTCTAAAATGACGATTCTGCCAAACTTCGCTAAGTTTAGCACCAATTGCCAAAGCTAAAAATGGATATATAGGCATAATATACCACGGCAGCTTAGTTCTCATTAAAGAGATAGTTCCTAAGTAAACGATTGTACCAATAATAATTAGACGACTCCAGGTAGTATGACGTTTTTTCCAAGCTAGATAAAAACCTCCAGGTAAAAATAATAGCCAAGGAAAACTATACTTAATTATCTCAATTAAATAGTACCAGAAAGGCCCACTATGACCTTCAACAGATTGTGTAAGGCGATTAAAGGTTTGTGCTTGAAAATTCACTTGGAAGAAATTTTCGCCATAATGTTGCCATTGAGCAACAAACCAAGCGATCGCTGGCGCATTTCCTAAAAATATTCCCACTAATAAATAGGGGCTTTTTAACAAAGCAAACTGCCGATCTGCAATGAGGAATAAACAAGCGATCGCTCCTAGTGGCAAAACTATCATTCCTTTAGTTAGAGTGATTAACCCTAGACAAAATCCCACACCTAGAGCATAACGACCATTCTGACGTGCTTTTAGCAAACAAAACAACAACAGCAAGAAAAAGGTAATAGTTGTACCATCTAGCATTGCTAGCCGTCCGTGACGCACCACAGGCAACATTGTCAGGTAAACTAAAGCGGCAAACAAAGCTGGTAAACTTTCGTTAAAAAGCAAACATCCCACTAAGTAAAGCAAAGGTACTCCCAAGGCAGTTAACACTGCACCAGGTAGACGTGTTGTCCACTCATTCACGCCTCCGATAGAGTAAGTCCAAGCAATTAGCAAGTGCATCAGTGGTGGCTTATTATGATAAGGTTCACCTCCCAAGGTGGGGAAAAGCCAATGCATTGAACCAAGTGGGGCACGCCAAATTTCACGCGCAACCTGTGCCACAGTACCTTCATCCCAATCTCGTAAAGGGGAGTTTCCTAAAAATATCAGCCATAGAACTAGAGATATTACTAGTAGGCTAAATAACCATTCTTTTTCTCGGAATAGACGCATATTTAAAATCGGGATAATCATCTCAAAGATTGTAAGGCGGTATTGTACCCCAGATTTCGTAACGAGAGTTTGGTTAGTTTTTTAAAAGAGCATTTATGTGGTGCGATATCTACGACGGGCTAACAAATTCAATAATAAAATCTGGTTGATTGGACAGTCGAAATATAATATTAACGGTTGCGCGTCCATTTTTGACAATACCAGAAATCATCGATAATCACGCTCCATCTCACCACTGAAAGAAGCAGCAACTTTGTAACCAATGCGAATACCAAAAAGTCGAGCAAAGGGGTGTTTATTACGTAAATATCGCGCTGATTCTATACCTATTTTATCAACTGCGTATTCACCTGTTTCTATATCGATAATCACCATTTTACCGATGTTTTCTTCTCGTTCCACTTGTTGACGAATGCTGTTTTCATATAGTTCTTTCGCACGTCGTGCAACTTCTTCACGGCTTAAAAGTATGGCTTGCACGTTCTTGCTCCTTGGTTTATGGTGTGTACTAATTCTACTACCAAGCTATAATGCAATGCAGTTTAGCTAAGGATAAAAACAAAGAACATTTTTATAATTCACGGGAGCAATTTTTATTTTTGCAACCCTTCCTTAACAAGGATTTCAGACTTTACGTGGCGGCTCATATCACCCTCGCTACTTTTACCTCAATTAGTGAGGTTGACATCTGAATAAATCAAGTACCGGAATATAATATAGTCAATGGATACGGATAGAGTCATCTTTAGCACCCAGTGGATTGCTGTTAGGGAATCTTCTAAGGGATTTCAATATTTGGAACGAAATGGTAAGGATTCAGTTGCGGTATTTCTTTTGAGAAAGAGCGACGAAAATCTGGGACAGTATGATGTCCTAATTCGACACCAGCATCTCTGTATTGATAATCAAGAGGTAAATGGAAGACTAAAGCTTTTTCCCTGCCCAATTACAGGTGCATTGGATGAAGGGGAATCACCAGAAGCCGCTGCCATTCGAGAGGTCTCTGAAGAGACAGGATACAGGGTTCAGGTTTTACCTTTGGGCAAGTATATCGTTGGTACTCAGGTGAATGAAGTCTGTTATTTGTATTATGCAAATGTTACAGGTATAGTGCCGGATGAGGCTCAAGAGGATGGAACTTATTTGGAGTCTATTGGTAGAAACGAATGGCATCCCTTTAATTATCTAGAAATGTGTGAGTACTCGGCTTGTCAGATTGGATTCTTTAAGCTGCGAAAGATACTTTTTCAAAAGAGTTAGTTTTATTCTACAATCGAGTGGCTCTCGTTATAGTGCAGTACTATGCCAAGCAACGATCTGGACAGAGTTAAAGAAGATCGAGACTTTTTGATTAAACAAAGTGAAATGCTGCAATCTGTAATTAAACGCATGGCAGACAATTCGCTTGAAGCTAAAAAGTTTGGATTAACGGTTTGGGCTGCGATCGTTGGATTTGGTTTTCAAAATAGAAACCCTATTTTATTTATCCTGGCATTCGTCTCTTTTGCTTTATTCGGTTTACTGGATATCTATTATTTGTACATGGAGAGAGAATTTCGGAAGAACTTCAATCGGTTAGTTCGGATAATTGGAGGTTATGGATCTAACGAAGATTATCAATGGGTAGAGCAAATGAAGATTAAACAAAGAAACTTTTTTATACCTGATTTATCACCTGATTTTTTTAGGCAAATTTTCAGCAAGGATAGTGTCCTAAAATCCTGGGCAAACCTTCCTTATTTGATTACTTTTCTGATTACGATGGTGCTTATGTATGTATCTTTACCATCCAAATAAAAATGCAAAAGGTAGCATCCTAGATGTGTTGTTCTGATCTTTGAGCAACAGGTATAGAAATTATCTCCAATTAACGAACAATATCTTTGCAACAGTACTGAATTCTATTTATGTATGCTTGTCGGGTTTCATTTGTTCCCCCCTCCCATAAGACTAATGCTGGGAGGTGTCCTTTTGGGGGATTAGGTTGATTATATTTAAATTGATCTGTATACACGAATAGACGATCTTCTTTATATCCCCAATCCAATTCAACAAGGAAATCATAAAGTATGTCTTTAACTTCCGGTCTCTCTTTAACTTGTTGCCAGATATCTATTTGTGCGCTGTAACCAAAGTTACCTTTACTGTAATCTGTCAAAAGTTTATCAATTTTACGTATATCTTGACATGGAATTTTCTGAAAATCAGTTAAACTAAAATATTTTTGTTGAACATTTGCTACTTTCAACAAGAGATTTTTAGTAATTTCATCTGCTTCTATCCAGCTTTCTTTTTTAAGCGAATACTCTAGTTGAGCATAGAGTAATAGTTCTTCAGCATCCTTATCACTGAGTTGCAAATTTTTCTGAAGTTCTTTCAAGTCAGAAAGGATGTCATCACTAAAAAACCCTTCTCTTTCTAAATTTTCCATCAGAATGTTCTGATATTGTTGCAGGTGTTGTTTGTATTCTTCGTGAAGTTGACAACGTGATTGAAGAACAGCATTTTCAATCGCTTTAGCCTTATCGGTATCTATCCCTATTCTCTGCCTTATTTTTGCTAAGTTAGTCTTATTAATGTTAGAAATCTCATTATAGGGTTCAGAGAGTGGAAGCTTGTTAACATACTCTTCAACCTTTTTACGGTATTCAATCTCAGAGGATGTTTGAAAAGTAGAAAATCCTGCACCAAGGCTTAGATTTTGCTCAATTTCCTCCAAGTCTCTCTCTAAGTGTGACAGTTGAGTTTCCTCAGATTGAATTTGTTGCTGTAACTGAAACTTAATAGCAGTGCCTACCTCAATTGCATTATCCTGACGCAGTTTGTTCAACTTGTTGCTCCTTAGCTGCCACTCTGCCTGAAGCGTATCTTGTCGCTGTTTTAAACGTTGTCGTCGTGAGTCTGTTAAGCTTCTAGAAAAAGCGGGTTGGGTTTCTGAAATAAGTTCATCGGATTTAAGGGACTTTTCAGACACGCTCTCAGGAGTCTGCTCTAAACTAGATTCTACTGGCGGTTTCTGAGGAGAAAGTAACATTGGTTGAGAAGGGAGTGGTAGATGCACTCCTTTAATTTCTGGTTTTATAATGGTAGGTTCTTTTCTCAGACGATAGTAAAGTTCTGTAAAGCTTTTATCGTCAGTAAGGATATATTTATCTCTGGAATTTAGTACCAAAGGAACATAACCCAAGTCAGATTGAGAAAATACAACTGGGATAAATTTAGTGTCTCTTAACTGAGCGTTGTAAAGGTCGTTTCTGATAATTGTTCCTTCCCACGAAACCCCTAAACCTTTTCCAGTTTCCTCCTTACCCTCAAATCGTCGCTTATATGTCTCAGTAAAGATGATAAGCACAAACTCAGCCCATTCAATTCGATCTGACATCCAAATATCCCATCCTTGAGCAGGAGTATAAGGAGGCTCTGCTCGAACATAACGATCTATTTCTGTGTTAATACCCAATTCTGAGCGTAATGTATTTGCTAGTCCTAACACCTTGTTTTTGTGGTCTTCTGAGTCCCAGCTATAGCTAATGAAAACTTTTGTTGGTGTTTGTATTTGTTCTGTCATCTTTGTCTCTCAAGCATAGATAAGCTGTTGCGTATTTAATTTGTATATTGGAAGGGGGCAAGATGCCCGCACTACAATAATTTTACGTTTTCGTATTATACATTTACGAGGTTAACTTGATGCTCTAACCATTAACTAACTTCAGTAGACTGACCGAAAACTTTTGCGTTAGCGAAGCTCACCGAAGGTATTAGGAAAGCTCGCCGTAAGCATCGCCTGTCCTACGCTTTACAACATTAACTCCAGATATTTTCACACAAAAAACGGTAGAGCAATAAACACTCTACCGTTTTCTAATTTTTTATTTGAGACTTAAATCCCAAACCCTAAATCTTACTCAACACCTTGGGGTAACAATTCCCGACGCTGTTGAGAACTAACTTGCACAACGCCATTTTCATCCACATCAACGATCGCAGTATCGCCATCTTTAATGCGACCAGACAGAATTTCTTCTGCTAGGCTATCTTCTAACAGGCGCATAATTGCCCGACGTAATGGTCTCGCGCCGTAGCTGGGACTGTAACCTTCAGTGATCAAACGATCTTTGAAGCGGTCTGTGACTTCTAAGGTGATACCCTTTTCTGTCAGACGACCAAATACTTCCTTGAGCATAATTTCGGCGATTTGGGTCACTTCCGGCTTGTTCAACTGACGGAAGACGATAATTTCATCAAGTCGGTTGAGGAACTCTGGACGGAAGTACTGCTTGAGTTCTTCGTTCACCAAAGAGCGAATCCGGTTGTAAGTTGACTCGCTGGCATCTTCGGAGAATTCAAAGCCGATACCGCTACCGCCTTTTTCAATTACCTTAGAACCAATATTGGAAGTTAAAATCAGCAAGGTGTTCTTGAAGTCTACCGTGCGACCTTTGGCATCAGTTAACCGACCGTCTTCCAAAATTTGCAGCAGCATATTGAATACATCGGGGTGTGCTTTTTCGATTTCGTCGAATAGCACCACGGTGTAAGGACGCCGCCGCACGGCTTCGGTCAACTGACCACCTTCGTTATAGCCAACATAACCTGGAGGGGAACCAATCAGCTTGCTGACGGTGTGACGCTCCATGTATTCGGACATATCTAAGCGGATCATCGCTTCTTCGGAACCGAAGAAGTAAGCAGCTAAGGACTTCGCCAACTCGGTTTTACCTACACCAGTAGGCCCAGAGAAGACGAAGCTAGCTATGGGTCGATTGGGATTCTTCAAACCGACACGAGCGCGACGAATTGCTCGTGAAACTGCTCTCACAGCTTCGTCTTGACCAATTAAACGCTGATGCAAGGTGTCTTCCATGTGCAGCAGCTTTTCAGATTCAGATTCGGTGAGTTTGTTCACCGGTACTCCAGTCCAGGAAGCGACAATGTGAGCAATGTCTTCTTCTGTAACTACAGGTTCTTCACCTTCTGTGCCAGTTGCATTGGTCTTGCTTTGAGCGATCGCCCGGATTTCGGCTTTGATTTCCATTTCCCGATCGCGCAATCCCCCAGCTTTGTCAAAGTCTTGGGAGCGCACTGCGTCATCTTTTTCTTTTAATATCTGACGCAGTTCTTTGTCTAACTCTTTAGCTGCGGGTGGCAGTTGGGAGTTAATCAAGCGCACTCTAGAACCAGCTTCATCAACTAAGTCGATGGCTTTATCTGGGAGGAAGCGATCGCTAATGTAACGGTCTGATAATTTCGCCGCCGCCACTAATGCTTCGTCGGAGATTTTCAGTTTATGGTGTTGCTCGTAGCGTTCGCGCAGACCATATAAAATTTCAATTGTTTCATCAACTGTAGGTTCACCAACCATCACTGGCTGGAAACGCCGCTCTAGTGCTGCATCTCGCTCGATGTGCTTCCGGTATTCATCCAAGGTGGTAGCACCGATGCACTGCAACTCACCTCTAGCCAAAGCTGGCTTGAGGATATTTGCTGCGTCAATAGCACCTTCTGCCGCACCTGCACCAATTAAGGTGTGTACCTCATCAATCACGAGAATGACATTACCCGCCGAGCGGATTTCATCCATGATTTTTTTCAAGCGTTCTTCAAATTCACCCCGGTATTTGGTTCCTGCTACGAGTAAACCAATATCCAGCGTAACGACGCGTTTATCTTCGAGGATGTCAGGGATATCTTTAGCGGCAATGCGGGAAGCTAAACCTTCCGCGATCGCAGTTTTACCAACCCCTGGTTCCCCAATCAGCACTGGGTTATTTTTAGTTCGGCGACCCAATATCTGAATCACCCGCTCAATTTCTTTAGCGCGTCCCACCACTGGATCGAGCTTATTATCCATTGCCATCTGAGTCAGGTTTGAGCCAAATTCATCCAGAGTCGGGGTTTTTGTGCGCCCGGATGAACCGCCTGGTGAAACTTCGGCAGTTTCTCCCAACATGCGGATGACTTGGGTTCTTACCTTAGATAGATCCACACCGAGGTTTTCTAGCACCCTGGCTGCGACGCCTTCCCCTTCGCGGATTAGGCCCAACAGCAGATGCTCGGTGCCAATGTAGTTATGCCCCAGTTGGCGTGCTTCTTCCAAGGAGAGTTCTAAAACTCGCTTTGCCCGTGGCGTAAACGGAATTTCCACGGCAACAAAGCCTGATCCCCGTCCGATAATTTTTTCAACTTCAATTCGGGCATCTTTGAGATTGACGCCCATTGATTTCAGCACCTTGGCAGCCACTCCAGTGCCTTCGCCAATCAGACCCAAGAGGATCTGCTCGGTTCCGACAAAGTTGTGACCTAAACGGCGGGCCTCTTCTTGGGCCAGCATGATTACCTTAATGGCTTTTTCTGTGAAGCGCTCAAACATGGCTTTATCCCATCATCTGCGGTCGTGCCGGTATGCTGATTTTAGCACAGGCAAAGCTTTTGGATGCCTGTATAACAGATTATAGACATCCTGAAGCTATGACTTTAGTTGATGGGCTAATTGTTAACTATTGACTACTCTTATCTGGCTAGTGTACTGAGGAGCTTGAGTTCACCAGCCTTTTTGGGATTTATTACAAACAGTTCACTGCTTACATTGAGAGTTTCTTGACTTAATCCCAAACATTTACTTATAACATATATATTTTTTAATATCAAGCAAAAATAATTAATATAAGCTATGATTATAACAATTAAGTTTTATATAAAATATTTAAATATAAATAGGCGCAGCAAAGTTACATTTTTTTGCTGAAGCCGATCGCCAGCAGACTTTTCACGGTATCTGGAAAACCTCTCTCTAAATCTCTCTCCTAAAAGGAGGAGCAACTGCGTTGGGCGGCTTTGCCGACTTGAAGCACGTGGCGTCAGAGACTTTGAATTTTCCCCCTTAGAGCGTCGGGAAGGGGGTTAGGGGGTTAGGTTTTTCGTGGGCTTTTCCAGACGATCTAAATTATCAGGATCACAATTAATCATCCCCAACTACTTGAAAAGCAAGTGCCAAGAGGATTTATCCAGCCGATCGCTGACAATGGAATACCATTGGTCTAAAGTTGCTTTAAATTTGCGGTGTTGTAAATCTGGGAGCCAAAGGATTAAAGCATCCTCATCGTTATCTTGGTAGTAACGCCGCCGCCGCCCAGCTGTTTGAAAGCCAAATTTTTGATATAAAGATATTGCCGCCAAGTTGGAAGCTCGGACTTCGAGGGTAGCTCGCTCCATTTTGCGATCGCAAGCTGTCTTAATGAGTGAATATAGTAAAGCTGCACCCATTCCTTGACGGTGATATTGAGGATGAACCGCCAAAATTGTAATGTGGGCTTCGTCTAAAATTGACCAAAAGCAACCCATTCCTAGCAAACTTGTGCTGGAGGAGGGAGAAAACAAGCCGAGTATATCGCTGTTGGGACTATCCAATTCTCGTTTGTAGCCTTCCATTGTCCAAAGTCCGCCAAAACAAGCTTGATCGAGTTCCAGAATAGCACTGAGATTTTCTAATGTCAGTAATTTAATTTCTAAGTCTAATGAGATCACATTTATTGAATAACGTTACAAACCCTTTGTACACTGGGAATCGGGAGACGAACTCAAAGCCCGTAATTTGAACAAGGAAAACTTTTATAGTTATGGTATCGACTCACCCCACTGGGGTTCAACATTCTGGAAGTCAATATTTACCTCAAAGGCACGACACCACCGCGAATCTCTCGCCTAATCAGGAACTTTTACCCTTAACTGCTAAAGTTCATAATCATGACTCCCTGCAAATTGGTGGGTGTGATGTCACAACCCTAGTTGAGCAGTTTGGTTCACCTTTATATATTTTAGATGAAGAAACCTTGCGTTCAGCTTGTCAGCAATACCGAGATGCTTTTAAGCAGTACTACAAAGGCGAATCTCAAGTATTGTATGCCTCAAAAGCTTGGAATTGTTTAGCAGTTTGTGCGATCGCGGCATCAGAGGGTTTAGGAATCGATGTAGCATCTGGAGGAGAACTCTACACCGCCCTACAAGCGGGTGTCAGTGCTGATAAAATCTACCTCCATAACAATAACAAGTCTCGTGAAGAACTAATTTTTGCCATAGAATCCGGTTGCACTATTGTGGTGGATAACTGGCACGAGTTACGTACTATAGTAGAAATTGTAGAGAAGTTGTATACAACTCTACAAAAACCTCGAATTATGCTGCGGTTGACTCCAGGTATAGAATGTCATACGCACGAATATATCCGCACGGGACAACTAGATAGTAAATTTGGCTTTGATCCCAATCAGCTAGAGGAATTGTTTACTTTTGTCAGTCAACAATCTGCCTTTAACTGCGTAGGAGTACACGCTCATATTGGTTCCCAAATTTTTGAGCGCCAACCGCATCAGGATTTAGCTGCTCTCATGGTACAGTGGTTGCGGGAAGCGGCAAAGTATGGTTTAAAACTGACAGAATTAAACGTCGGTGGCGGTTTAGGGATTAAGTACACAGAATCAGATGATCCCCCTAGTATTGAAGAGTGGGTGAAGGCGATTTGTGAAGTTGTCCAAGAAGCCTGTGCAGCCGAAAATCTGCCTTTGCCAAAATTACTTAGTGAACCAGGGCGATCGCTAATTGCCACAGCTTGCGTCACTGCTTATACTATTGGTTCATCCAAAGTTATCCCAGAAATTCGTACCTACGTAGCGATCGATGGCGGAATGTCTGATAATCCCCGCCCGATTACTTACCAATCAGTTTATCGGGCAGTAGTTGCCAATAAAATGTCTTCACCTTTAACCGAAACAGTCACAATTGCTGGTAAACATTGTGAATCAGGAGATATTCTGATTAAGAATGCACTACTTCCAAAGACTGAACCAGGAGATATTCTCGTAGTTATGGGAACTGGTGCGTACAATTACAGTATGGCATCTAACTACAACCGCTTGCCCCGACCGGCAGGAGTTGTGGTGGCGAATGGCGAAGCAAATTTAATTTTGCAACGTGAAACTTATCAAGACTTAATTCGACAAGATCGCCTACCAGAAAGGCTGAAAAGACAAGAGTTAGGAGTTAAAAGTTAGAAGTTAGGAGTTGTGAATTTTGAGTTAGGAGTTGTCAATTAAAGTTTTTTTCATAACTCATAACTCATAACTCCTGTACAGACGCGATTAATCGCGTCTCCTAACTCCTAAATGTAATTAGAGGCAAAAGTGTAATCCAGATGTCATGAGAGATTGGTGGAAGCAATGGCTGATAAACCTAGGATGGTCACAGTCCTTGCTACTTGGGACTCTGGATATTGTGTTAGTGCTGGCGCTGACGTACATGATACTAGTTATTATTAGTGAGCGCCGGACACTGTGGATGGTGAGGGGATTCATTATCTTAATGCTAGCCTCCGCACTAAGTGGCAGATTAGGACTACCTCTGCTAAATTTTGTATTGGAAAAGTTGGTGATTGGTTGTGCTGTAGCGATGGCAGTTGCTCTACAGTCAGAGTTTCGGCGGTTTTTGGAACAATTGGGGCGTGGCGAATTTCGCCAGCTGTTTCAACCCGATCGGCTGGCAATCCCCAAATCTGATAGTGTAATTGATGAAATTGTTGAGGCTGTTAAAGAATTGTCAAAAAACCGCATTGGAGCTTTACTAATTGTGGAAACCACAGGGCCAATTGATGAGCGAGATTTTTCTGTGCCAGGAGTAAAGCTAAATGCGGAGGTTTCTAAAGAACTAATCCAGACAATTTTTCAGCCTAAGACTTTGTTACACGATGGGGCAACATTAATTCGCGGATCGCGGATCATCTCATCGGGTATAATTTTACCACTTTCGGGACGCACAGCCTCGCGCCAGTTGGGAACACGCCACCGGGCGGCAATGGGAATCACTGAGCGGGTCGAAAATTGCATTTGTGTCGTTGTATCTGAAGAAACGGGTTCTATTTCCTTAGCGGAACGGGGAACCCTAAATAGACCGCTAACGATTAGAAAGCTGAAAGAATCCTTAGAGGCTCTTTTGTCCCCAATCGTGGATAGGGAAGCTGTAGCTCCCGGTCTGTTGAGTTTTGTTCGTCAGATAGGTGGCAAGACACGAACACTGGTTTCACGTTTACTCAGATTACCATCGACCGCTTCTCGAGATAAAAAATGACAGCACAACAAACTAAACTGCAAGATTTGCCTACTGACTTAAAACGAGAACTATTGCCGCAGCACGTTGCGGTGATTATGGATGGCAATGGTCGATGGGCTAAACGCCAGGGTTTACCTCGGATAATGGGTCATAAGCGAGGAGTAGATGCTCTCAAGGATTTACTTCGCTGTTGTCAGGATTGGGGAATTCAGGCGTTGACGGCTTATGCTTTTTCAACGGAGAACTGGAAAAGACCACAGGAAGAGGTGGATTTTTTGATGACTCTGATTCAAAGAGTTTTGCGCCAAGAACTGCGGGAAATGGTCGAAGAGAACGTGCAAATTAAGTTTGTG
>JAHCSU010000110.1 GCA_023522315.1 Nostoc sp. CCCryo 231-06 | reverse complement strand
CTAACAATTTATCCGTAACTTAGCCACCAATTTGCGACATAGTACGGCTGTAAGCGCCTGTAGTACCCGAAACTCTGGCTTTGTAGTTAATTTCTGGTTTAAGTGCAATTAGTTCGCCTACAAGACTCCGCAACTCCTCTAAATCTACGCCGCTTCTTAAAGCTGTTTTTAAATCTATTTGGTTGCTTTCATTTAATAAGCAGGGACGCAGCCAGCCATCCGCCGATAAACGCATCCGGTTACAGCGATCGCAAAAACATTCTGACATCTGACTAATAAATCCTAAAGTCCCTTTGGCGTGAGGAATTTTAAATACATCCGCAGGGCCGTTACCGCTTACAAACGCTGTAGTTAAACCGTACTTATTACTAATTTGAGCGCGTAATTGTTCTGAAGATACCCAGCCTTGCTCGTTAAATAGGCGATCATTACCAATGGGCATAAATTCAATAAACCGGACGTGCCATTGCTTGTCAATAGTTAAAGCGGCTAAGTCCAACACTTCGCTATCATTTACACCCGGAATTACAACTACATTGAGTTTTAAAGGATTAAACCCTACTTTATAAGCGGTTTGAATCCCATCCCATACCTTACCCCATTGCGATCGCCCGCGATTGCCAATAATTGCATCAAATGTATCAGCGTTTAACGAGTCCAAACTAATATTTACTCGACGCAACCCCGCATCGTGCAATTGCTGCGCCATTCCAGCTAACAAAAAACCATTAGTTGTCATAGAAAGGTCTTGAGTTTGGGGGATTGCGGCAATTTTTCCTACTAAATTCACCACCCCCGGACGCAACAAGGGTTCGCCCCCCGTCAAGCGGAAGCGAGTAAAACCAACAGGAATAAAAACTTCTTTGATGAGAATTAGCAGTTCCTCATCAGTTAATCTTTCTTGTTGCAGAATATAGTTTAGCTCTGTTCCTTCCGGCATACAGTATTGACAGCGAAAATTACAACGGTCAATTAAACTAATGCGGAGATAATCAACAGTATTCATGCAGTTTTTACTCTAGAGTAATTCCTCTTACTTCTATTTTGGTGTATTTGCTGTCGATATGTTTTGAGAGGGCGATCGCGCTTTAAAGTTTAGCCAATTACTCACAAGCTGCGTAATTCTCTGACTGCGAGGTTCGGTAACGTATACTAAGGGCAATAAAGCAAATAATCGCACCCCCGCCGACAGGGCAAATAAGCCTGGTAAACCACCAATAACAGGGTTTTCACTTAAAAAGCCGCCGATGGTAGTTCCTAACGCCCCGCACACCCCCGCCACCGCCGCCGCTACCGCAAAATAAGTAGAAGGATGCTCTTTAGGCGCAACTTCCATTTGAATATTACTACTACATAATTCAATAGCCGCCCAAGTACCGCCCGTAAATATATGAATTAGCGGTAGCCATACCCACAACGAAATGTTATCTGCTCCCGCTAAAAGCCAAAATAACGGCGTTATTCCCGCTAAAACCCCAACTAATAACAGCAAAGGACG
>JAHCSU010000011.1 GCA_023522315.1 Nostoc sp. CCCryo 231-06 | reverse complement strand
ATAGTGCGGAATTTGACCCAACTGGCGCTCATCCGGTCATTAACCTATTACCCGAACAGCAAGACGTGGTAGATTTGGGCGGTACAATGCGTTTAGGTCTGTATCCTTGCCGCATTGAGCCAAATACTTTAGCTCATAAACTCTACGGAAAAGAAGTAATTTACGAACGTCATCGCCACCGCTATGAGTTCAACAATGCTTACCGAAACTTACTTTTAGAGTCGGGCTACGTTATTAGCGGGACTTCTCCTGATGGTCGATTGGTAGAAATTATCGAGTTACCCAACCATCCATTTTTTATTGCTAGTCAATTTCACCCAGAGTTTAAATCAAGACCTAGCGCGCCTCATCCTTTATTTAGTGGCTTTATTGAGGCGGCGACAGCGCGTTTAGCACCCCCCACCCCTGCAAATCCATACCCCGGTTGAGGTATAGGTGTAGAGACGTTGCATTGCAACGTCTCTATAATACCAATGACCACGCCAATTTAGCCGCGCCCACCATTCCCGCAGAATTACCTAATTGCGCCCGTAGTATTTGTAAACCTTCACGGGAACTAGGCAAAACCCGGCGTTCAATCTCTGATTGCATCGCCGGGAAGAAAAAATCAAAAC
>JAHCSU010000109.1 GCA_023522315.1 Nostoc sp. CCCryo 231-06 | reverse complement strand
TTCCTCAACCCAACCTACACATTTTTATTTTTTGGGCTTAACCGAACCGTATTGTGAGTAATACTTGGCGGCTAAAAACTATAAATTTTGTAGCTCGTAGACAGAAACTAGTACTTTCATACTTTTCTCAGAAATGAACTACTAGTAGCTTATTGTTCCAGGGCTATTTCATTCTCATTTAGCCTGCCTCAGAATAAATTCTCAGTCTAATAGCGAAAGTAGTCTAAAGACGACTGAGAAAAGATTATAGTCCGTTTTAACGGACTTTAGCTATAAGCCGCCGAACTTTAGTTCTGGGCGGTTTATGTCTAGAACGAAATAGCCCTGCTTATTGTTCACTTAGAAATTAAGAATTAGGAGGATTAATCATGGCAGTAACTTGGATTCCAGGGCCAGGGCCAATCAATGGATCAGATACAGGTATTAGTAATGCCGCTTCCGATAACTTCAATGTGCAAATTCCGATACAGAAGAGGGATAATAAATATAACTATTAGTATCCCCATTAAATATGGAAGATAATTTCTTAGCTGCAATAGCTTCAAACTCTCTTACTCAAGAATTAAAAATATTGGGTTCAGAAGAAGTAGACTTATCGCTGAATGTGAATAATGTCTCCTACACGCTGAAGCTAGAACCTCGTGTCACTTTACTTGATGCACTGCGGGAAAAGCTAGGTCTGATGGGAACTAAAAAAGCTTGCGATCGCGGTGAATGTGGTGCATGTACTATTCTAGTTAATGGTCGGCGAATTAACTCTTGTATGACTTTAGCAATAATGCACATCGGTGCTGAAATTACCACAATTGAAGGATTAGCCCAAGATGGCAAACTCCACCCCATGCAAACAGCCTTTATTACCCATGATGCTTTTCAATGTGGCTACTGCACATCGGGTCAAATTGTCTCAGCCGTAGGGATGATATTAGAAGAAGCGCCCAAATCGGAAGCAGAAATTCGAGAACAAATGAGTGGAAACCTTTGCCGTTGTGGAGCATACCCTAACATTATTGCGGCAATTCGGGATGTGCTAGAGGAAATGTCAGATGCAGCCATTTAGTTATGCTAAAGTTACTTCCCAAAAAGTTGCGATCGCAACAGTTGAACAAGATAAAGCTGCTGCATTTATCGCTGGTGGCACAGATTTGCTCGGATTGATGAAAGATAGAGTTCAAACAGCGAATATATTAATTGATATTAATAGTTTGCCCTTAGCAGATATTGAATTTAAAACTACCGAAATTAGTATTGGTGCAGTCTCTCGGATGACTGATGTGGCTTTTCATCCCAAAATTCAGGAATGTTATCCAGTAATTAGCCAAGCATTGTTACAAAGTGCTTCACCGCAACTGCGAAATATGGCAACCGTGGGCGGTAATTTACTGCAACGAGTCCGTTGTGGCTACTTTCGCGATCCGGTTTTTCCTTGTAATAAACGCACTCCCGGTATAGGATGCTCGGCAATTACAGGCTACAATCGGATGCACGCTATTTTCGGGGCGAGTGAACATTGTATTGCTGTTCATCCTTCAGATTTAGCTGTGGCACTGACGGCATTAGATGCGGTGATTTGCATCCAAGGCGCAGAAAAAGAACGGCGAATTTCAATTCATGATTTTTATCTCTTACCAGGTGAGACACCAGAAAAAGAAACTCTATTACAGCCTGGAGAATTAATTGTTGCTATTGAAGTTCCAAATTCTGCATATAAATCTCATTATTTAAAAGTCAGAGATCGAGCTAGTTACGAATTTGCTCTTGTTTCTGTTGCTGTTGCCGTAGACGTAGAACAAGACATGATTAAATCAGCACGAATCGCTTTTGGTGGAGTAGCACCCAAACCTTGGCGGGCGTGGGAAGCTGAGGAATTTCTCAAAGGCAAAGCAATTAACGAAGCTACGTTTACAGCCGCAGGAGAAACAGCCGTTAAAGAAGCGAAACCGCAAACACACAATGAATTCAAAATTGAATTAGTCAAACGCGCTTTGGTACGCGCACTTTCAGTTGTGACAAAAAGATTATGAATAAAATTATCGGTAAACCACTCGATCGCGTTGATGGCAGACTTAAAGTAACGGGAGAAGCAGCTTATACAGCCGATGTGCCAATAGAGAATTTAACTTATGGAGTGATTTTTCAAAGCGCGATCGCAAACGGTAAAATTATCCAAATAGACACATCCGCAGCCGCCGCCGTCCCTGGCGTGATCGATATCGTTACTTACCAACAAACCCCATCTCTGGTAAAAATACCCTTCTTTGGGCCTCCACAACCTCAGCCAACCGAAAAAGACGATAATATTTACTTCGATGGTCAACATTTGGGAATTGTAATTGCCCAAACTTTAGAACAAGCCCAAACCGCCGCCTCTAAAGTTAAAATTATCTACGAAGAAGCCACTCCTACAGTCACCGTGGGACAGGCAGAGATATTTGAACCCGAATCAATATTTTTTGGCATTATGCCGGGTAAAATCACCAGAGGGGATATTGAATCTGGGAAAGCTCAAGCAGATGTGCTGGTAGAGCAAGTTTATACCACGCCAATGGAACATCATAATCCCCTAGAAACTTCTGGAACGATCGCAATGTGGGAAGGGGATAATTTGACGCTGTATGAAACCACTCAAGGCATCTCTTCAACACAAAGAGCGATCGCATCTGTTCTGAATATCCCTCAAGAAAATGTCCGCGTCATCTCCAAATATTTAGGCGGAGGATTTGGTTGTAAAGCCCTGCTAAGGTCGCATACAATCTTAGCTGCGATCGCATCTCGTCAAGTAAAGCGCCCAGTGAAAGTCGTGCTAACGCGATCGCAAATGTACACTGCTTGCGGCTACCGATCCCAAACTCAACAGCAGCTAACGTTAGGTGCAACTAATGAAGGTAAACTAACCGTCATCAATCACATTGGCACATCCTTAACATCGCTGTTTGATGACTTTGTGGAACCCGTGGGTGCAGCAACAATGATGATGTACGCCTGTCCCAATTTGCAAGTAAAATACCGTTTGGCACGCATCAACGCCGGTACACCCACTTTTATGCGTGGGCCGGGAGAAGCAACGGGAATGTTTGCCCTAGAATCGGCAATGGATGAACTGGCTTATGCCTTAAATATTGACCCGATTGAACTAAGATTAATAAATCACGCAGATATCGATCCGCACAAAAAATTACCTTGGTCAAGTAAATCCCTGAAAGAATGTTATCAAAAAGGGGCAGAAATTTTTGGTTGGTCACAACGCAACCCAGTTCCCTGTTCCATGCGCGATGGTTATTTCCTGATTGGTTGGGGAATGGCAAGTGCGACATTTCCCACCAATGTCGGAACTGCATCAGTCAAGGTAGAAATTTTTGCCAGTGGAGAGGTGCGGGTACAAAGTGGAACTCAAGATATAGGTACTGGTACTTATACAGTGATGACACAGGTAGCATCTGAGGTATTAGGCTTACCAGTGCAGTTTGAATTAGGTGATAGTAATCTTCCGAAAGCGCCGATTGCAGGGAACTCAATTACAGTTGCTAGTGTTTCCCCGGCTGTGCATAAAGCAGCGATCGCTGCACGGGATAGAATAATTCAAATGGCGATCGTAGATCCAAATTCTCCGCTTTATGAATCTCATGCAGAAGATATTACCGTTGAGTCAGGGCAAATATTCTTAAAACAAGACCCATCGAAGCGAGACAGCTACACCGATATTTTGCATCGTCACCGGTTAGAGAGTTTAGAAGTTACAGAGGAAACCTCACCCAGCCCAGAGAGCAAAGAATACGCCAAACACTCATTTGGGGCGATATTTGTGGAAGTTGCAGTTGATGAATTGTTGGGAGAAATCAAAGTTAGACGTTGTGTAGGCGTTTATGGTGCAGGGCGAATTCTCAACTTCAAGACAGCGCGGAGTCAAGTTATCGGCGGGATTACATGGGGAATTGGTATGGCGCTGATGGAAAAAACTGTCATGGATACCAATCAGGGAAGAATAGTTGGTGCTAACCTTTCCGATTACCTGATTCCCGTTCATGCAGATATCCCAAATATGGAAGTGCAATTTATTGAAGAACACGATCCTTATGTGAATGCACTAGGAACCAAAAGCCTGGGGGAACTTCCGATTGTTGGGGTAGCAGCAGCCATATCTAATGCAGTTTATCATGCCACAGGTAAGCGGATTCGTGATTTGCCAATTACACCAGATAAGTTGCTGTGAGTGAATCGGTTTGAATAATTTAGTTATGATTCCCACAGTCATTGCACCCCACCCCTTAATCCCCTCCCCGCTTGCGGGGAGGGGAGACAAAGCGTAGCTTTGGCGGGGTGGGGTTCTTCGGGCTTAATAGCAATCAAGCAAACATAATATTACGAATTACTTTAACGTGCATCACCAATCAGCACAAATGGCGACCAATAAAAAGGATGGCGACGGTCTGTAATTAGCTTCAACTTAGCTTGTTGCAAAGCTTCCCCTTTGGTCATACCCTGCTTGATATTTTGATAAAACTGACTCATCAATTGCTGAGTCGCTTCATCCTCAACCGCCCACAAACTTGCCATCACAGCTTTAGCGCCAGCCCGCTCAAATATATAAGCAACACCTGCAAGTCCTTCGCCATTAAAATTAGTGTCTACAGCAGTTTGACAGGCGCTGAGAGTAATTAGTTGTGTGCCTTGTAACCCTAAAAGAGCAGCATCGGCAATATCTAAGGATTTATCAGCAAATAGTAACGTATTATTTTTTAACTTGACTTTTTTGCAATCTTCAGTTTGGAAACAGCCGTGAGTGGCTAAATGCAAAAACGAAAAGCGCAATGCTTGGGATCTAAACTTTTCCAGGGTAGCTTCATTATGGATATAAACTTCACTGTCTGGCAGTATTTCCTTAATATTTTTGACTTCTACCTCTGCACCTGGTAGATTTTGCGGGTCACTGGGTACTGGATTACCAAATGCTAAAACAGCTTGTGGTTTGCGGGGTACGGCATTTTGCACATCTGGAGATTTTAGGGAATTATTGGAAATGCGAGTGAGATAGTTGACAGGATATTTTTGGATCAGAAATTGCTTGGTTTTACTGTCGTAAAGTGTCTCAAAAGGTAAATAGCGCAGTTTACCAGTAGCAATAATACTCAGATATTTGGGTGATAAAGCCTTAATTTCGTCTTCTATAGGACGAATAAGAATATCATAAAGTTTGCCGCCAGTTTCAAGGTAGTTATGATCACTGTCATCTTGTACTTCTTTCAAGTATTGAGTGAGAAGTTTATTAAATTCAGTGGGGTCAATAGATTTTTTAAGAACTCTCAACTTGCCTTTATTGAAGATAAAAAAGGCGACGTTTTTGGGTATATCTCTCGCATTAGTCAACAAGACAGGTTGAACTACGACCGTTCCTGCGGGGATGGAAGATGTCAGGTTTTTAATATCTGCGGGTGTAGTTTCAAATAGTTCTGCTACTTCAGGAAAACGGTGAGAGATATTTTCGGCTTGTGAGTAAACTTGTGCTTCTAATTGCCGAATTTGTTGAGGTAGACTTTCGGAGCGATCGCTTTGCAGTTGTTGTCGGAATGATTCCAATTGTTGATTTTGTTTACTCCAGTCATCAAGAGCTTGCTGTGCTTCTTTGTTGGCAACTTTGGCATTAATAAGGCGAGTATAATCAGCAAGGTTGGCTGTAGTGAATAGGTTAACCCATTCAAAAGCTTGAGCGTATTTCTTTTGATTAATGAGGACATCGACTAAAGCAGTAGCAATTACACTTCCACCGTTTTCCTGTAAAAACTTTTGGCGATTTTCTCGTTGCAAGCCCCGGCGCATTTCTAAGCTTATTTGGAGAGATTGCTCTAAATTAGTAACGGCTTGGGTTGGTCGATTTGTACTTTGGAAGAGTACACCAACATTACCCAAGGTAACAGCCTCACCAGCGCGATCGCCCACAGCCCGCCTTAGGGGCAAAGCTTGGTTGTAAAAATCGAGTGCTTTTTGCTTTTCTCCTAAAGCGTCGTAGACTAGACCGATGTTATTGAGTGTAGTCGCCTCACCAGAGCGATCGCCCACAGCACGAATAAGGGGCAAAGCTTGGTTGTAAAAATCGAGTGCTTTTTGCTTTTCTCCTAAATCGTCGTAGACTCCACCGATGTTATTGAGTGTAGTCGCCTCACCAGAGCGATCGCCCACAGCACGCCTTAGGGGCAAAGCTTGGTTGTAAAAATCGAGTGCTTTTTGCTTTTCTCCTAAAGCGGAGTAGACTGCACCGATGTTATTGAGTGTAGTCGCCTCACCAGCGCGATCGCCCACAGCCCGCCTTAGGGGCAAAGCTTGGTTGTAAAAATCGAGTGCTTTTTGCTTTTCTCCTAAAGCG
>JAHCSU010000108.1 GCA_023522315.1 Nostoc sp. CCCryo 231-06 | reverse complement strand
GCAGAGCAAAAAGATTTTCATTACGGCATTTTATACGCCGATGTGTTTCCTGTAGGGACGGCGGGGATTCCACCAACGTTATTAATGCAAGATATGCTCCACTTTTTGCCCCCTTATTTGGTGGAATATTACAAAAACTACTGTCGCGGCGAACAAGATACGTTAATTCAACTAGGGGTTAGTTTCCAGCGCTCAATGTATTGCGTTACCTCTGCTGTAATTCAAGCATTGAGAGCGGCGTTGCTTTATCCTTTAGATGACTCCAATCCTAAGCATTTACTAGCAAATCGCGCTTTTTTTGAAGGTCAAATCGATAGGTTTAAGCGCCCAGAAGCGCGGTTAAGAGACATTCAAAGCCAGGATTATCGGTGAATTAGAAAGAGATTCCCCTAAAGTTTTCTTTTTAAGGGAATCTCTGCAATGGCTCTTTTTTTAACTATTTTTGGTGAACTAAATGCCCGATATTGTCGATATTGCTGTTGGTGCTGGCTCTTTTACAACTCTAGTAACGGCGGTACAATTAGCTAACTTAGTTGAAACTCTCAAAAGTCCCGGCCCATTTACAGTTTTTGCTCCCAATGACGATGCTTTTGCTAAACTCCCGCCGGGAACAGTACATACCTTAGTTCAAAATATTCCCCAACTCTCTAGGATTTTAACTTTTCACGTCGTCCCCGGTAAACTAATGCAAGCCGACCTCGCAAAGCTTAAAACTGTCACTTCTGTAGAAGGTTCGCCCATTCCTATAGATTGCTCTGA
>JAHCSU010000107.1 GCA_023522315.1 Nostoc sp. CCCryo 231-06 | reverse complement strand
GCGCTTGGATGGCTCCTCAAGATCAACCCCACGAACAATTTGTATTCCCTGAGGAAGTTCTACCTCGCGGTAACGCTCTCTAATATTAAAAGCCGACCATGACTTAAATCAGGGTTGTGGTTGCCCAAAATTGACATCAACCAGATTAAATAATTTCGTTGGCATAAGCCAATAAAGTGTCAATATTCCCCATTCTCCAGTCATCTCCCGCCTTTTGGTGGGGGATTTTTTTATTTTTTATATATCGTTAATATCTCTAAATTTATGTGTTATGTTAGATGAAGGTTAAAAAACCCAGAGTAAATGCTCTGCCCTTTTAAAACTAAGACCGCTTAGGCAATAAGGAGGTGATGCCCATGATAGAAAGTAGTAAATGCATGGGTCATCAGGTTGCAGTTAGCCGGCTGTGTGCCGGGGCTGTTCTCTAAAAGTTAGCCTTAGTTATCTTTGAGATACTAAGTTAGCTCAACTAGCTAGGCAAGCTCGGAGTTCCTTCCGGCAGTCTGGTTGCAACCTGAAGACCCGCTAGACCGCTCTAAGATAGATTATCTGATCTATCTCAGAGCGGATAGTTTTTTATGGGTAACTTTTGTTTTATCAATAGTTGCTTTTGAGAGCTTAGATGGCGATGCCTGCGGCGGCAAAGCCAACGTGTTTAACTTTTATTAAAAATAAAAATATCTTGCATCAAAGCTTAGGGTCACGCCAGATGTGAGCAATAGTGTCTATTTACTAAGTCAATTTAAATATGCATATAGGCATTATGCTCTAGTTGATCCTCCGATCCTTTCTCTATGGACAATAAAAGGGATTTGATTTTATGAAATACGGGATGTGACTAAAATAATACAACTAGGAATTTTTTGATATGGCACAACTACTCACTGAGGCAGAAATTCAAGAAAGTGCAAAGTTTCTGCCAAATTGGACTGTTGAAGGCTCCAACTTGGAGATTACCCGCAGATTCAAGGATTTTATCCAAGCAATTGAGTTTGTCAATAAGCTGGTGGAGCCTGCTGAGTCGGCAGGACATCATCCAGATATAGAGATTTCCTACAACAAAGTGAAGATTACACTCACAACACATGATGCAGGTGGGCTGACGCAGGCTGACTTTGATTTAGCGCAGGCGATTTCCCAAATTAACTAAGTGATTTCTTCTGACATCTGGCGGGAACTGGAAGTCACCGTAACGAAAGACGCAGGGCGTAGCAAGCTTTAAGAGTAGAACTACGGGTTTTGTTTTGGAGTGCGCGGTTTTCAAAAACCTTAATTTATAAGGTGGTGTTTACAACCCACATTCCGCACTTCATCGTGTAATACACGAAGATTTCCAATGTCTGGCTA
>JAHCSU010000106.1 GCA_023522315.1 Nostoc sp. CCCryo 231-06 | reverse complement strand
ATGAGCCGCCGAACTTTAGTTCTGGGCGGTTTATGTCTAGAACGAAATAGCCCTGCTGTTAGACGGAACTTCCTAGACGCACAACATCTTTATAAATGGTGCGTCACGCTGTCGCTAACAGACCTTACGTGTCGTTTCAAAAATCAAATAGGAATCCTATAGTTACAAAATTCCCGACTTATCTAAAAAGTCGGGAATGTGAACCTTTATATTGTACTAATTAGTGAACCATAGGAGGCTAGCACAGCTTGGCATAAATCCAGCTACTATTTGAATTAACAAGACTTACTCAAGCAAATTCTTAAAAGTAGGCAAACTTACGCCACAGTGTACTAGTTTAATGATTGATAAATTTATTCGCCCACAAATTGGTTTTTCAGTAATTGAATTTCATCGGCTAATTCTTGCCGGGTTGAAGCCTTCAGTAGATAACGGGAAATAAACCAAGTGGCATAACTAATTCCCACTAACTCAAAGAGTGGTGATAGTAATGGAATATCATTGATTGCATCCAGTACAGCTAGTACTATCTTGGCTGTAACAATTGCCGCTAAAATTAAACCAACTGTTGTTAGAGGCTGCTTATAGTTACTAAAAAAGCTACCTAAATATTCGGGCAATTGCTCCAAAACTTGAGAAACTTGTCTGCTAATTTGCTGCCATTGAGATTCAGGTTCGCGTACTGGTGGTAACTTTGGCAAGTTTGCAGTATGCGTACCTTCAATTGCTAGCGTGCCTTGTGAGAAGGAGGCATTGATAGATTCACGTTGCTGTTGTTCGGTTTCCATAATTTATATTTTCCGTAAGTACAAAGAGCTTGTATAACTGAACTGAGCATCAATAAATATAATTATTCAGGTCGTCAGTTGTGAATTCTTAGTAGTCAGCAATAACTATAGCTGACCCCTAAGACTGAGCAGGGGCATCTAAATTTATTTATGCCTACCTACTCAGTTAGATTTATTGTTAACTGCCTTAGTTTTTGGGTGGCGCAATAGTTGCTTTAACAACTACAGTTTTAACACCTTTAATTTCCTTAGCTAAACGTTCAATCTTAGCTAACTCCTGCTGATTGTTCACAGTTCCTCCGACAGTGACAATCCCATTGTCTGCGGCTTCAACTGTTAGTTGACTCTTGGGTATGTTAGCTTCTAATTTGGAGCGAACTTCACTTGCTAGGTCGCCTGTAGCTCTTTGTGCATCGCCACCAGTGGCATTATTACGCTGTTCGCGGGCACGGATATCAGCATCAAGTTGTCTTCTACGAACTTCACTTTGAGCGTCTTGTTGAGAAGCTGTTGTTGTTTGTACAGTCGGTGATTGTGGAGCTTCGTTAGGATTATTGGGTGCAGATTCACTTGTTTTAGAAGCGTTATCACAAGCAGCAACACCAAAAATTAAAAGAGAACTAATTAAGAAGGGAGTTAGCTTTTGCATAGGTTTAATTCTGAATCGGAAAGTGAAACTTGTCGAGTTGATGGATATTCACGGCAGGAGTAAGGAGCAAGTTTCTTAAGTTAGGAGCAAAGTTTTTATGTTCTTGCTCCTTAAATTAGAGGAAATTAGTGTGAGTGACAACTACCTGAGGTTAGAGTGTTTCATCACGACGGTCAACAATCACTACAGCAGGATCGTCTCCATGAAGACCTGTTGAATAATTGGCGCGATCGCTATTCACAACTGCTGTATCGTGATTTGTTCCTCGGTCTAAACCTGGGCGATGTGCGTCTAAATCAGTGCCATCATAAATCGCAAATTCTTCAATGCCTCTACGTCTGAGAATCGCTTCAGCTTCGCGGATTTCAGTTTCCGTACCATCGATAATTACCAAGTAGTCGCCTTTTTGGAAGCGATCGCTATATACTCGCGCCTTGTCTTCAGGAATTCCCAAGCCAACCAGTCCGCCAACAATACCGCCAGCTGCTGCACCAATCGCACCGCCAGCTATTGTTGATGCTATAGCCGTCGCTGCGGCACCACCTGCAATTACAGGCCCGATTCCAGGAATTGCTAAAGTTCCAAGACCAACTAATAAGCCAGTCAAGCCGCCTACAACTCCGCCTGTAGTTGCTCCAGCTTTTACACCTTCGTCTGCTTTATTACCTGTGCCGACATTTTTATCTACATCTACGCCAGCGATCCCATGACCGTTTGTATCCTTGGCTATGATGGAGACTCTACTTAAGGGAAAACCTGCATCTCGTAATTCTGTAATTGCTGCTTCTGCATCTCGGCGATGAGAAAAGACTCCAATCGCGCGTTTGGCAACACCACTATGAGCCACATTAGATGTTGGAGCGACATAACCAGCATCTGTATTTCTACCATCTGGGTTGTCATAAATGCCAAACTCTTCGACACCACCCTGATGTAAAATTGCTTCTGCTCTGGCAATTTCTGTATCTGTGCCATCTATGATGACTAAATAGTGTCCCCGTTTCACCCGTTCGTCGTAAACTTTAGCTCGTTCTTCGGGAATTCCTAAACCAACTAATGCACCAAGCAAACTACCAGCTACTGCACCAATACCAGCGCCAGCGAGAGTAGTAGCTAAGGTTGTTGCTGCGGCTCCAGCCAGCATAATTGGCCCGATTCCAGGAATTGCCAAAGTACCAAGACCGACTAATAAGCCAGTCAATCCGCCCAAAGCACCGCCTGTAGCTGCTCCGACTCTAGCGCCATCGTCAGATTTATCACCAACGCGATCGCGTACTTCAGCCCCAGCAATATCATCTTTGTCTCCATCCTGGGTGATGACAGAGACTCTGTTCATGTCAAAACCAACTTTTTTTAATTCATGTAGCGCATGTTCAACATCTCGACGATGAGAAAATACACCTACACCACGTTTATGTACACCTACAACCATTATTCCTTCTCCTCAGCAAATATCAATTATTCACTAAATTTATAGCTCCTAATAACCTTATTAATACACGTTTATATTTAGATTTCATCAATCGCTTGGAAGAAATTTTATCTCTATCATTAGACATACGTGTTTTTATCTAAAGATAGCAACAAATTTTAATAATCAAATAAATTATGCCTGATGAAAATTAGATGTTGATTATTTAATTTATCTAAATAATCTCTAAAATATTAGTTTTAAAATCAGCTAAATTTTTGTTAAAAACCTATCTACTAAATGTAATTTGTAAGAAAATATATAGCTAAGTAGGTAGGCGTAATTAAACATAAGATGAAACCTCACCCTCAATCCCTCTCCTTGTTAAGGAGAGGGAAGCCGGAGGCAGGGT
>JAHCSU010000105.1 GCA_023522315.1 Nostoc sp. CCCryo 231-06 | reverse complement strand
ATCAAAGGTGGATTAATGAAGCTAAAAGACTCGTTAATGAGTATCAAAGGTGGATTAATGAAGCTAAAAGACTCGTTAATGAGTATCAAAGGTGGATGAATGGAGATAAAAGCCTCATTCACGAGTATTAATTTCTTAAGAGCCGGAAGTTTTTGCCGCTCTACCTTTACTAATAGCCTTAAAGCGATCGCTCAACAGTTCTGCTACAGTTTTTAAGCCTGGAGTCTTTTTCGCTGCTGTCTTGACGTAATCATAAACTGTCAAACTGCCGAGCATCGCTTCGCTACCGACTGCCAACAGAGTATCATCTATTTGTTCGGTGAGTTGCCGGATTGAGATTGAAAGTTCGCTGAGGGTGGTAGCTAGTTGATAACCCTGGATAAATTCCTCAATGTCAAAGCTGGCTGGGAGAATCTCACGGTTAGACTGAGCAGCGTTGACGCTATTGGTAACAAAAGCTAGGCTTTTATCGCCCATTTTGAATAACTTGCGGCGTTCTTGTGCATTTAAAGCAATGAGAAAGGGCATTTTTTGTTCGATTATTTGTAGCGCTGCTTTAATTTCTTGGATATCTTCTGGTGAAAGAGTGCCTGCAATATTTTGATATGACATCGTATAGTTACCTGGGGATAGTAGAGATGAAGTAGCAATATTTGCTAAGTATATGATGCCCAGAATAAATGCGATGTCTACGACGGGCGTAGCTGCGGCACATATTTTTATGAGAATTTGGATATAGTCGTCGGCTTTCATTCACCGTTCAAACGACAATTTACAGATTATGCTGTTGGTTAAACCGACAAACTATAATTTAGGATTATTTGGATAGATGTTGAGCGATGCCTACGGCGGTAAACTACGCACTTTTGGAGTTATGCTACTTTTTCGGAAGTTGAAATAGTAGATTACCACTTATATCATGTCCGTCAAATTACCCATAATAAAAGAACCCCACCCCCAACCCCTCCCCGCAGGCGGGGAGGGGAGACAAAGCACAGCTTTGGCGGGGTGGGGTTCTCCGGGTTTAATAAGTAATCAAGCAGAGATGATATTACGCCTGGAAATAATCATAAACAATAACCATCTGCCAAATATTTACCCTGGAGAAATCCTCCAACTAGAATTTTTAGAGCCACTAAATATCACCCCTTATCGATTAAGCAAAGATATAGGTGTAACTCAGACAAGAATTAGTGAAATTTTATCTGGAAAATGTACTATTACAGCAGATACAGCTTTGCGTTTATCTCGCTATTTTGGTAACAGCGCTCAGTTTTGGTTGAATTTACAAACGCAATACGATATTCGTCAAGCTCTTGAAGAAAATGCAGAAGTTTATAATCAAATACAGTTCTACTGATCCCCTTATGCAAAATCGGGTTGAAAATCCTTAAAAGCTTTACCCCGTAAGTA
>JAHCSU010000104.1 GCA_023522315.1 Nostoc sp. CCCryo 231-06 | reverse complement strand
AGATAACATTCTGGGTTGTTTTTGGTGATGGATTGCGCGATAGATTGTAGTAGTACGGTTTTACCCGCTTTTGGTGGGGCGACAATAATTGAGCGTTGACCTTTACCAATCGGGGCAATCAAGTCAATGATACGACCTGTTAAGTCTTCTGTGGTACCATTACCAAGTTCTAAGCGAAGCTGCTGGGTGGGAAAAAGAGGGGTTAAGTTTTCAAAAATCAGTTTGTGGCGAGAGCGGTCTGGGGTGTCGAAGTTGATTTCGTTGACTTTTAATAGGGCAAAATAGCGCTCGGAATCCTTGGGTGGGCGAATCGTACCAGCGATGGATTCACCCGTCTTGAGATTGAAACGTCGAATTTGGCTAGGACTCACATAAATATCATCGGGGCCTGCTAGATAAGAGCCTTCCGACGATCGTAAAAAACCAATACCTCCTTAAATATTGTCTTGCTTTTATAATATGCTCATATAGTTTGCTTATTTTGGCATTGTAGCATTTTGCCTA
>JAHCSU010000103.1 GCA_023522315.1 Nostoc sp. CCCryo 231-06 | reverse complement strand
CTGGCCAGCCAGGATGATCGCACTATCACGCGCACAAACCAGTCTCCATCTGTCTTGCTGAGTGTCCTGCAGCAGTCAGACGCTAATACGACAGAAGTTTCAAATCAATTCATACAGAAATTGGATGATCTTCTTGAGAAAGAACAGTTTGAAAATATTGAATCAGAAATTCTTTTTGATCAGGGGGATTACATAAAACTTGCAATAGGGAATATCTCCAATTCACTGATTCTTGGCGGTGCTTTTGCGATGATTGTGCTATTTTTCTTTTTGAAGAATGTTAAAATCCCGCTTATTATTGGCATCTCAATTCCTTACTCTGTTATTTTTACGTTTGTTTTAATGTATTTTTCAAATTTCACCTTAAATATTATGACGCTGGGCGGATTAGCGCTTGGAATTGGGATGCTGGTGGATAATTCCATTGTAGTTATTGAAAATATTTACCGCCATTTATCAATGGGGAAAGATCCTAAAACGGCCGCCAGCGATGGAGCAAAAGAAGTAGGAGGTGCGATTACTGCTTCCACACTAACGACTGTCGCTGTATTCCTTCCAGTAGTATTTATTACTGGAATCATCGGTGAATTGTTTAAGGAGTTTGCCCTGACCATTTCCTTTAGCTTATTTGCATCTCTAGCTGTTGCACTGACAGTTGTGCCAATGCTGGCGAGCCGGCTGCTGAAGTCTCCAAAAGTAAATATTGAGACAAAAAGGCAGGAATCAGGCTTAATGCGTTCTCTTGAAAAATCAATTAAGTG
>JAHCSU010000102.1 GCA_023522315.1 Nostoc sp. CCCryo 231-06 | reverse complement strand
GAACTGATTCTAAGACAATTTAAGTGGAGCGCAAAGATTTTTACAAGTCTTACACCAAAGCAATGAAACACTAATGCTACAAATAGCTTATTACCTAAAAAGCTAACTATACTATCGTTCTGGCGATGCAAGAGCGATTCAGTGAAATAAATTGGCGGTTTAAATACACTTATTTCCCCAGTTCGGCTAAGTTCACAAAAAAACTTCTAATGAAATCTACCAAGCGATCGCCCAAGCTACCCAAACAACAGCCAAAACCTAACGAGCAAAGCCCAAAACTTGACCTTGTAGCTTATAAATCAGTAGAGAAACAGCAGCCAATCTCTCAGCCTGACATTACTACCAGTGATCAGTTGCCGTCAGTTGAGCAGCCAGAACTAGCAGAGGTGATACTTCCTTTCAGGTCAAAGCCGAACGCTGCTGAAAAACCGCAACATTTAGAGAAAAGTAAAGCCAAACGTACCTCTGCTGACAAGAGAAAATCCAAATTACCGCAACAGCCATTCGCAACAGGGTCAATTGACAAAGAGCGATGAAGAAGAAGAGTTAGCGCCAGAACGCTGTCAACATATCCAGTTTTTGGACTGCGATAAACAAGTAGGGCGCGTGGTATTTGAGTGTTGGCACTGTCAGCAGGGAATAATTAGCGAGTTTACTGGGGAACCAGTAATGGGAGAATATTTTAGCCGTCCTTCACTGATTCAGTTGACAATCCAATGCCCTAATTGTGAGCAGACGGCTATCAGATTAACAACAGGGAAGGTGCTTTCAACAACAGCGATTCTTTCACCTTGGCAGCAATGATGGCACACTTCCTCTTCAAGGGTAATTGGTAAAAAATATTTACGATTGATAATGCAAAAGCTGAAATTTTTACCCTCAATAATGACTGCACTAACGGCGCTCACACTAACTAGTTGCAGCACTACTACTGCTGAACAGTATGAAGCTACAGCACTCACTAGTTACACCTGGCAAGTCAAGTATGCCAATGATCTAACTAGTCAACCACAACCCCGCATTGAAACCTTTGCTACTACTTCGGTGCTGAATCGGAATGGAGTAAAACCGCTAGGAGCAGTTGTTGACCCAGATGACCGAGGGTTATGGTGGCCTACTTTACCGCCACGACCAAGTGTTGATGAGGTTGAACAACGCAAAAAACCTCAAGAAGAGTCAGGTAAAGCCGAATTGATGAAAGATGTCAAGTATAAACTGACCTATGGAGTGGGTAATACAGTGCGATTCGTTGAGTAATGAATCACGGTGAAAGTCCGTACATAATTACTCCAGCCAGGACTCATAAGTCTAGCTGAACTCTCAGATAGATGTAGGTGAAAACCCTACCCGCCAGGTTCAGGCGTGACTCCCTACCTGCCCACAGTGAGCAAGCTCGATTCTTGCAGGCTGAAGCTGGGAACAGGGCGCAATCAGACGACCGTTATGGGTTGACACTGGCGCTAATGGGGAGTTCCTATGGTGAAACAGAGCCTATAAAAGTGACCCACCCATGAGCAGGGCAGAACCAAAAACCCCTGACTTCATCAGAGCAAAAAACCCGCCGCATCATTGTATTAATAGCGGCAAGAACCTGGGGTTTCTGATGGTCAAAGTGGCTACACCTAACGGAACAATCAATCGTTTGAGGGAACGAATAAAAACGAGTCAAAGGTCTAGGGACGGTCGAATCCCCAAGTAGGCTAGACGAGAAGCGGAAATCCTTTGATTCGGGTAGGATGCGGCGTAATTGCTGCAAGGTATTCAGAAAAACACTTTTTAGAGTACGAGCATGATTAGACACATGGATAACCATAGTGAATCTTGGAAGATACTACCCTGGAAACAATTTCGGTGTAACTTATTCCGCCTACAAAGGAGGGTGTTTAAAGCAGTTCAAGCAGGCGACAAGCGTAAAGCAACGTCCTTACAAAAACTTATTCTGAAATCCACTGCGGCTAGACTATTGGCAATTCGCCAAGTAACTCAGCTAAACGCTGGCAAGAAAACAGCAGGCATCGACGGTAAAAAGTCTCTCACATTTAAAGAGCGCTTTGAACTAGAGGAACTGCTGAGAGCATACAGTAACGACTGGAAACACCAAAAGTTGCGTGGTATTCCTATCCCCAAAAAAGATGGAAGTACCAGAATGCTCAAAATCCCAACTATCGCGGATAGAGCATGGCAATGCCTCGCAAAATATGCAATGGAACCAGCACACGAAGCATTATTCCATGCTAGGAGCTACGGATTTAGACCTGGAAGGTCGGCACATGATGCCCAAAAGGCACTGTTTTTAAATCTAAACTCCAATGTCAACGGAATCGATAAGCGAGTCATAGAACTGGATATTGAAAAATGCTTCGACAGGATAAATCACACCACCATAATGGATAACCTTATTGCCCCCAAAGGCATCAAATCAGGTATATTCCGGTGCTTAAAAGCCGGAATAAACCCCGAATTTCCAGAACAAGGAACGCCACAAGGCGGTGTGATAAGCCCATTATTAGCAAACATTGCACTCAACGGAATCGAATCAATCCATAGATATAAAACTCATGGATATTGGTATGAGACATCAATCCGATATGCGGATGATATGGTCATAATACTCCGACCCGAAGACAACGCAACCGAGATACTTGAAAGGATTAGCCAGTTTCTAGCCGACAGAGGGATGAAAGTAAGTGAGAAAAAGACATTCGTTACCGCTACGACAGAGGGATTCGACTTCTTAGGCTGGCACTTTAAAGTGCAGAGCAACGGAAAATTTAGATGCACTCCCTCAGTGGAGAACTACAAGAAATTCCGACAAAAAGTAAAATCCATCGTCAATTGCTCGAACTATGGTGCGAAGGTGAAAGCTGAGAAACTAGCACCCATCGTCAGAGGTTGGAGGAACTATCACCGTTACTGCAAAATGGACGGCGCACGGTTCAGTCTATGGCAACTAAACCACAGGACTTTCCATGTGTTCAACAGGGAAAGTAAGCTTGACCGCCATCAATCAAGAAAACTGATAGAAAAGGCATTCCCAAGCGTTCCCTACTCCGAAAACAGGTTTGTCAACGTCAAAGGGAATAAATCACCCTACGACGGAGATATAGCATACTGGAGCAAACGCAACAGCAAGCAATACGACGACCTCACCTCTAGAGCCTTAAAACGGCAAAACCATACGTGCGGACATTGTGGCTTAAAGTGTATCAGCGAGGAGCGGGTAAACCTACACCACATTGACGGGAATCATAACAACTGGAAACCTAAAAATCTAGTTGCCATACATGAATCTTGTCATAAACACATCCACATGGGCAAAAGGGAACAACAACCCTAAGAATATCGGGAGCCGGATGCCGTGAAAGCGGCACGTCCGGATCTAACAGAGAGGGGCGCGGGATAATACCCGCCCTCGACTCTATCCAGAAAACGCTACCTACTAACTATGAAGTTTATCGACAAGTAGTAAAAGCGTACCCGGAAAGAACTCCTTTACAATTGACTTTGGGCGTGAATGATAATTCAGTTGAGAAAGCTGAACCTGTAGGTAAGTAGTAATTTTAAGTTATGTAGTCAGCAAGAAGTTAGAGTGAAAGACTTAATTGCTTATTAACTGCCAGTATTGACCTTACAAGTCCGAACGACAATCTCAAGTTTTGCAAGCAGCTCTTGCTACCAATTTATCGTAGGTAAATTCCAAGTGGATCAGAACCTTAGCTCGACATCTTGCAGAGAACTAAATTACTAAATTTGGTAATAAAAAATTGACAGTAAAAGTATAAATCAAATAGTCAACCATCTAAATTAATTTCTACTGCATTGATAAAAAAGATTTCAAAAATTGTTTATGGGGGCTGCATGGGGGCTATATATACCCCAAATATACTTCAGTACTTTAGAGAGAAAATAGCCCCTATATAGGGTATATATAGGGGCTTTATGGGGCATATTTGACTCGATTGTATTTTGTACCCCACTTAGCCCCCAAGGGGTTATGATAAGCTCTTGAGACTGGAGAAAAAAGCAGGGGTGCGGAGGGGAAAATTTTATAGCAATTTATTTTTATCTCCCTTACTCTCTTGCTCCCCCAGTTCACCTGAACAGATAACTTTCACAAATCAAAGCGTATCGACTTATCCCTCATGTCAAACATTCACACGTTACAAAAGATTTTTCCTGCGGGTTTCGATAACGGTTACGGAAGCCTAAAACTTTTAGTCGAAGGATTTGAAGTGGTTCGTGTGCCAAGCTATATAACAAATGCCGAAATGGAAGATGTGCCCGGAAGGGTAGTTTTTAACGGCACTGCTTATACCGTTGGAGAATCAGCTTACCGTACAGGAAATTATTTTGACCGCAATACCGACAATAATGAAAATAAAGTCAACAACGCATTATTGACTTTGTTCGGTGCATTGGCACATCTGCCACACCGTAAGGTCTGGCATTTAAAATTAGTCGTCAGCTTACATGATGTCGGTCTGGCTAACGAATTGCAAAAAGTACTAAGTGGAGAATATCAGCCGATACTTGCTGGCAAACAATCAGACGTGAAGGTAGAAGTGCTGAAAGTTGTGCTAGAGGGAATGGGTGCATTGTTTGGGCATCCACTACCGAAAAAACTAACCATTTTAGACTTTGGCAATGGTACGACCCTTTATTCTCGTTACAACAGGGGTCAGCGAGAAGTTCACACCGCCTACCCCATAGGTGTAGAAGTTCTCATTGATGATATTTCCCAGAAGATGAAACATTTAAATGGCGGAAAAATTGGCGATGCTTCCAAGATTCGGTTTTGTCTGGAAATGGGGCATACCCGATACAGCCGTGACATCGATATCAAAGACATATACAGTGCTTGTTTAAAAGACTGGTATGAAAAATACTTGAAAAAAGTGGTGAATCTGACACTTGATGCCAAACACCAGGGGGATGAAATCTGGGCGATTGGTGGGGGCTGCCTCTTACCAGGATTTAGGAAACTGTTAGAAAAAAACGGGTTCAAAATCCTGGACAATCCAGTAGAAGCCAATGTCTTTGGGCTTTTAGAGATGGCAAAAACTATTATTGGCAAAAATCCAACAAGTATATCTGGAAAACTCTAACAATGGCAGATAAACAAGACTTAGCACCAGAAAAAGTTCGCCTTAAAGATAATTACCGAGAGCGCATATTTGCAGAATCGCAAAAACTAGATAAAAGTTACCTGGACACGCTTTACTTTATAGTTGATTGCTATTTTGTTTTTATCAAGGCTGGATTACCTGCACAACTTTTAGCTTCCCGACCGATTAATACTGAGTCGAACGAACTACCCTCAAGGTCTTCAACTCTATTTGTGGAGGAAGAAGAAGAGGATTCTTCAGGGGAGACATTCAGCCTTGATTTTGATTTGTAACCATCAAATCAAGCTGTTAATTACACACGGGGTTATTCCACTGTGACGCGAAAATAATTTTTCGCTTTGTGTCGTCACTGAGCTGAAGATTTGTCTGTAGCATAAAATCTACCGATACTGTGTACCACGCGATCGCCCTTTCTTACTTTCTTGCACTTAACGCCTGCTGACTCAATTGCATTACAATATCTTGGGGCAATGGATCTATTACGGCATCAGTAGGCAGAGATGTAATAAAAGCTGTCACCTCTTCCCCAGTTTGATATTTTCCCTGACTCCAAGCCGAAGCCATCTGTTTAGCTACTCTACTAGCATCCTCTCGTCTATTATGGGCAGTAATGCACTGGATATCTTGACCAGTAAATGATATCCAAGTCTGCCAAAGTTTCGTAACTGGGTGCTGCACAATGCCTGTAGTCAGTTCATTGTCCTCAAGTACCGATTTTTTCTGACGGCGACCAAATCCTTTAAACATAGCTCTGCTCAGTAAACGCTATTTTAAAATACCCAAAAAAGCAATAGCGATCGCACCCTATCTGATGACCACAGTCGAATGCCACACTTGTAAACGTGAAACCTTTGCCATACATGGGTGTGAGGCTGATTAACTGCTGAAGGTAAGGGCATGTTCAATTGTTTGGTGTGATTTACTAATCTATGGAATGATCTTGTTGATTGCTACTTAGGACTAAATTCAATTGATTTTAATAATTCGTGAGCCTGCTAGCCGTGAAGAAATAGACGAAATGGTGAAAACCTGGGATGTATTCATTAAAATAGCAGTAGACATCGAACGCAAAATTATTGCAGGTGGTGGCGTTCGCCATTACGAATGTGAACAAGAGTTACTCAAAGACGGGAGCAGACAACGCGATATATGGGGTGCTGATTGGTCTCCTGACACTCAAGAAATCGTGTTTGAATCCATCATTAACATCCGCCCCAGTCAAAATAACCGTAGTATGATAATACAATCTCCTCAAATTCGAGAACAAGTTAGCCAAATTACCCAGCAATTGCTAGGAGGATTATGATGCCCGACTGGAGTGCAATTGAAGCGAGTTTTTTACGCCAACCCCACGCACAACAATTGGGAGAGTTGGCCGCTAGTTTGGCACGTCTTAACTCGTGGTCGCAAAAAAGTGCAAGAGAAGAAGTAGTTCCGGTTTTGTTGTCAGAAAGTTTGCTGTACTTGTCTTTGCTTCAACGAGAAAGCCAAATTAATGGTGAATTAGCTCAACTTCAAGGCTTGCTGCAAGATTGTCAGCAAAACTGGGTTGACACTTGGGACAATTCAACAGAAACGACAAATATTGCAGATATCGCGTCTACTTGGTCACAGCGAGTATTGGCTATGTCTGGCGTACTGACTTCTGAATCCATGAGTGCGTAGTCTAAAGTAATGCAGTTGATCACTGCGATCGCTCATCAACATATACCACTGGGAGCAATGCGATTTTGTGAGGTCGGCTAAAAAAGGTGCGATGCCTTCGGCGGGCTGCGCCTACGCTAAAAATTATATTTAAGTACAGGGTGATTTTATTTGCAAATAAAATACTGGCTTACACAAAAATTCATCTTGATGAAATATTTCAAAAAGATTGCTAGCAAGTCATTTGACGATTATTTATAAAAATATCTGCAATCAGTCTTTTATACTTAGTATGAATTATGTCAAAAAGTAAATTAAAGACAGGATTAAAGTATAAAATTTATCAAGCAGTTTGGGGTTTGATAAAGGAATTACTGTACTTCTTCATTAAAAGCCGCGTCTGCAAATACTTTTATATTTTCCGTAACATGATAAAAATCGAATAGCTGATAAGTTTCGACTGGGCATCCTAATCTTGTCAAAAGTGGGGGGATATGTATCCAGATCCACTCCGCTCCATCCCCGATTAATAAGACTTGTTTTGCTTGACTAATTCCCAAGTCAACTAAATACGCTTCTAAAATCTCCAAAAGCGCTTTATATCCTTCATAAGTGCCATCATTCGTAATAGGAATTTCAGAACTATTTATTTTTTTACCTTGCTCATCAACAACATAAATTGTGAATAATTTTGGCTCAACCCATTTGCCGATAAACCCGTGTCGTTTGGTTTTGGAATTTTTTCTCCCCTTTTTATTAATTCGGATTCGACTCCGACCACCATCTACGGCGATGACAACTCTTTGATCTTTAAGAATATTACCTTCAGTTAAATTCCCTAATTGGCGATTTAAGATTTTAGATTGACGTAAGTTGATCCCAAATTGACCAAATTTATATGTTAAACCGACATTCCGCACTTCATCGTGTAATACACGAGGATTTCCAACATCTGGCTAATGTTGGT
>JAHCSU010000101.1 GCA_023522315.1 Nostoc sp. CCCryo 231-06 | reverse complement strand
GGATTCAAGCTCTTTAATTTTGGCTTCAGCTATTGATAGCTGTTCAAATTCATCTGTTCTTAACTTAACTAGTCGTTTGCCAATTTTTAGTAGCTCCCTCATGCTATTGGGTTCATTATCTTTAGGCATGAGAATAAGTGCAGCGATCGTTGGGCAAACGAACATCAGTGCGCTTATGGGGAGATTAATTGGGAGTATTTTGGGTAAATCCAAAAAGCCAACCAACCAGAATGGAATAGAAATAACAAATACTAACAGGAAAAATTTAAGAGGAGACTTACTGATTCCGATTGTATGAGGCTGTGTTGTGAAATCTTCGTGCGACATCATTCTATTCCTTACAAACTCTTTGTCGGCGAGAGAGATTCACTCTTCCAAACACGGCTATCAGGATGATCGCCACCGCATAATTTACGAGAGCGTATGCGACAGGAGATACCCCAGTTATAAATGCTCCAAATATGTTCCTCGCACCATGAAAAAGCGCCACTAGCAAGATACTGCCTTTGGTACTGTTGTAAATCCAGGTATAAATAAAAGCGTCTGCAACGATAATGATGAACCAAAGGAAAGGATACTCAGACATCGGGTTACCCACCATAAAGAGAAGCGGTAAATGCCACAAGCCCCACAGTATGCCCACAATCAGGGTGGCAAGCAAGGCATTGTATCGCTTCTGTAAACGTGGTAGTGCAAAACCGCGCCACCCAATTTCTTCGCAGGTATTTGCGAGGAAGTTGATCGCGAAACCGAAAATGGCATAGGGAGATAGATCCCCTTGTGGCGCTGCGATTGTTACGGTCAAGCTGAGTAATTTCGTGATGACTTGCGCCGCAATGAAAAGAACAACAGGCCCCAGCACCGCCAAGATGTACCAGACTAGACCAACGCGCCATTGCATAAGCCCCTTGTCTAAATCCTGCACCCCTTTCTTACCATGCGCCACCCGTGACACAATAACAGCCGCAAGAGCGGGACCAATGGCATAAAAGATGGAAAGAAACTGAAAGTAGGGACTATCAAACGGGGCAATACCATGAGAGCCTAAAGCTGCTGAAACCATACCAAGCCATGAGATGCTAAAAGCCAAGATATAGAACCAAAAAACGGGGTATTTTCTCATTTTTCACCATCTTCTTTGACGTGGAATTGCGGGCTAACTGTGCAATGTAGTTGTCCTCATACCAAGCAAATATCCACCAAAGCCTGTTACCCAAAGCGCTATGGGATAAGCGACCCAACGTTCTGTACCACCACTACCTAAAGTAGGAATAAAATAATTTGCAAAAAAGAGAAATACTAAAGCAACTAGTCCAAAACAAATTCCCATGTAACGATATGGAGGCGATGTTATTTTCAATGATGTGATTGCTGCAACTCCACCCGAAATAAAAGTGATCATGGAAAATAATCCATGATAAAAGCTCACATTACCCGGAAAAATACCCACGCCCAATAAACCCAAACCGAATAGTCCTAATGGTAAGCTTGCAATCCATTTTCTAAAATATTTTTGTACAAACCAAGCTGCAATAATGATCATGATTCCTGTTAGCATCATAGTTACGTTAAAAATGATTGCTGATGGTTGATGAATAATACTATTAGGCGGTCTTGTCCCACCTAAATCGCTTATATCATTCACTGAGGTTGTATACCCTGACGGATAAAAAACCTCGCCAGTTATGATGCCCATGAAAGTTATTGATCCTGATAAAAAAAGCAATGTACCAGCTATAGCTAATGAGGGTTTTGTATTAGTTTCTAAAATTTTCATTTTCTTAACTATTTGGTGATTATTCAACTGAAAACTTTCATAATATGGTCTACTCTCGCTTGACTTTCAGCGATAGACGGCTTTATCGATCGTGCAGTGGAAGAAGTCGCCCTCGGACTCAAAGCGTTCACTGCCGAAGAACCACCCCCCCGGAGTTGCGTCGGGATCGTATAGCCCTCAAAGGTGCCGCTATCCTCCACGATTCCACCAAAATCGGAATAGTGAAACGCTTCACCTTTTAGGCTGCCCCAGCGATCGACTTTGATCTGCTCCAAGATTCCCTGATTAGAAACCGTCAGGGTAATCTTGGCCGGTTCTCCGAGTGCTGTGAAGGTTGCCTGAACTTGTGAAGCGCTTAACTCCGCCCAGGATATGTCGGGACGACAGAGAACAGATGGCAACCACATGGACTCTGAGTGAACTCGTCCCACACACGATCGAGTGATATCCTCTCCGCTTCTCTGTAGGGTATTCCACTTCGCTTCACCGACACCATCCACGATGCGATCATCTCCCAAAATCGGTAAGCCATTCATCAAAGTAGTCACCTGCCAAATCATGCCTCGATCCCAGCAAATCACTTCTTCCGCTTTGAATGAATGCCAATCTTTTCCGAATTTCATTTCTCCATGCATCCACAGTCGAACGGTGGATGCAAGTATGGTGCCAGGAGCGATCGCGCATTCCAAATAGCGACGGGCTAGATTGGGAAGATTGATTAATGATTCAGGATTGAAGGGGCGATCGGCGATCGATGCTGATTCCCACAAATCGTCTAGAGAAATTTCTTGGATTTTAGTCATGTTTTTAAAAGTGTAAAGGGCAAGATACAGCACTTTGCGCTGAAGGTTTGGTTAAAACTACGATGTATGTTACTGGTTAAAAACTTGTGGTTAAAAGAACTATCACCAACGAAGCGCCCGCAACTAACTGTGGTGTTTTTTTATCTCAATAATCTAATTATAAGAAGAATCAGCGCAACTACTAGCAAGCTACCATAGATTATGAAAATACGATCGGCGAACCACTTCGGCAAGCAGAAAATGTCGATGACTTGACCATGATACGATTCCAAGCTTTCGGCGTAAGTCGTAAGCGGACACGTCCCATTGTTGGCTCTTGGGTACTTAGCGTGCTAAATTAATAGGATAATGCCAAGAAAGTAAAG
>JAHCSU010000100.1 GCA_023522315.1 Nostoc sp. CCCryo 231-06 | reverse complement strand
TTGACCTACAACATGATAGAGAACTGGGCAAGTATTACTTAGAAATGGGTGATAATGCTCGTGATGACTTCAAGCCGAAAAAGCAATATGTAGGGCGCTCAATTGTACAAAAAATCAAGGATGCTCTGCTAGGTTTCTGACTAAAACTAGGGGGTAGGGTGTGGGGTGTGGGGTGTAGGGAATTAAGAAGAATAAATTCCTGTTTGCCACACTAAAATTCAACTGTCTTAAACACTACACCCTAAACCTGCAACCCCACACCCTTCTTAAGGATATGACATACGACATTGAAGAGTCACAAGAAGAAGTAGTAAGCGAAAATGCCCCAGATACGCCGTTACCAAAAGACTTAATAGAACACTTGGAGTCACGCAAGCAGCACCGTAAAGATGTTATCAATACAACTGAAAAAATGACGAGATTCTTTGTCGGGTGGTCGCTAAATTCTACGGGATTCTTTATAGCTAAATATCTCTTAATAACTGGCGGTAGCGTTAATCTCTGGTTGGCAGTTTCGCTCTCATTTTCTATATGCAGCGTTGGCTCTCTCGCTGGGCTAACGGGCTTGAGAGTTAATTACAACAGTGACGGATTAGAGGTAGATAATATGCAAAATCTTATAAAAACTGCTGGGGGCTTGGTGTTTGCAGGTATCACAACTTGGTTAGCAGTCAA
>JAHCSU010000010.1 GCA_023522315.1 Nostoc sp. CCCryo 231-06 | reverse complement strand
TTTCGCTGAACGCCTGACTGCTCATTATGCCCGTCCCGATCGCACGGGGCCACAAATTTACTTAAAACGCGAGGATTTAAATCATACTGGCGCTCATAAAATTAATAATGCCCTTGGTCAGGTATTATTGGCAAAGCGCATGGGTAAGCAACGGATTATTGCCGAAACGGGTGCTGGACAACACGGAGTTGCCACAGCTACAGTTTGCGCTCGTTTTGGGCTGGAATGCGTAATTTATATGGGCGTTCATGACATGGAACGCCAATCTTTAAATGTGTTCAGAATGCGGTTGATGGGAGCAGAAGTGCGTCCGGTGGAAGCGGGAACGGGAACCCTGAAGGATGCTACTTCTGAAGCAATCCGCGATTGGGTGACAAATGTGGAAACAACTCACTACATATTGGGTTCAGTAGCAGGGCCCCATCCTTACCCGATGATGGTACGTGATTTCCATGCAGTAATCGGGCAAGAAACTCGCGCCCAAGCAATCCAAAAGTGGGGTGTATTACCTGATATTCTCTTGGCTTGCGTGGGTGGTGGTTCCAATGCTATGGGATTATTTTATGAGTTTATGAATGAGCCTTCCATACGGTTCATTGGGGTTGAGGCAGCAGGAGAAGGTGTCAATACCGAAAAACACGCAGCAACCTTGACAAAAGGACGAGTTGGTGTTTTGCACGGAGCAATGAGCTATCTTCTGCAAGATGAGGATGGGCAAATCATTGAGGCACACTCAATTAGTGCAGGTTTAGATTATCCCGGTGTGGGGCCAGAACACAGTTATTTGAAGGATACTGGTCGCGCTGAATATTATAGTGTGACGGATGCAGAAGCTTTAGCGGCATTTCAGCGATTGTCCAAATTGGAAGGGATTATCCCGGCATTAGAAACAGCCCATGCGATCGCCTACCTCGAAACCCTATGTCCCCAACTAACCGACAGTCCCCGGATTGTAATTAACTGCTCTGGACGTGGCGATAAGGATGTACAAACAGTAGCCAAGTTCTTAAATGATGCGTAAATATACTTGAAAA
>JAHCSU010000001.1 GCA_023522315.1 Nostoc sp. CCCryo 231-06 | reverse complement strand
GGAGTTGGGAGTTGGGAGTTGGGAGTTGGGAGTTGGGAGTTGGGAGTTGGGAGTTGGGAGTTAGAATGTTTTGAGAGTCTCTGGACTATGTTTTATATATTACAATTAAACTTTTTGCATGTTAGTTTGTGTAATTTTGTTGTTTAACAAAATCAGCGATGGGTGGAAGCAAGCTAGTATGATAAACTTAAATTTATGTTTCCGAATTTTCTTCCGACATCTGTTGGGCAACTGACAGAATCTGCCTCGATCGCACTAGCTCAAAGTATTCAAACAACTGCGTAGACGGGAAACGGCTTGTCGTCAGACATCGCTACTCCTTTAATTAATCAACCAATTACCACAACATTCGTCAAGCAAGGAAGTGGTGGAACTCCTATTTTATTAATTCACGGCTTTGATAGTTCTGTATTAGAATTTCGGCGGCTTTTGCCATTACTATCTGGAGATAATGAAACTTGCGCCGTGGATTTGTTGGGTTTTGGGTTTACAGTGCTTTTAGATTTAAAAAAATATCACAAATTGTGCAACAAACGCTAATTTTATGGGGCGATTCCGATAAAATTTTGGGTACTAGGGATGCCATGAGATTTAAAAGAGCAATTCCACACAGTACCCTCGTCTGGATTCAACATTGTGGTCATCTCCCACACCTGGAACAACCACGAATTACCGCACAACATATTTTAGACTTTCGAGTTTAATTGTAGTTCAAAGCTAAGAAATCTTATGCATCTCTTGCACCTTATTGGATGTATTTGGGGAGAACGTCTTAAAAAAATACGAGGGTATACTGTGGCGGAAGTTAGCCTACCTTTGACAAGGGGATTTTGCCCCTTGTCTGGTTAATCGTGGCTAGCTGGATTTGCGCCAAGCTGTACTAGTCAAGTAACCACATCTCATTAGAACTCTCAGGATACTCATTTGCTTGATTTTGTGGTTGATTTTGAGCTAGTGGTTGCGATGACCGATGTGATTTTTTGTAGTTAAGTGGATTGTAGTGGTCTTTTACTGGTTTTATAGCACTAGTTTCTTTTACAACACTACCAGCATACTCATCTGGTTGATTTTGAGCTAGTCTTTCTGATGAAAGATGTGATTTTTTGTAGTTATATGGATTGTAGTGTTCTTTTACTGGTTTTATAGCACTAGTTTCTTTTACAACAAGTTTAGAATTATCTTCTGCTCTTTGTTTTAAAGCATTAATTTCTTCTATAAGCTGGGAATTCGCTTCTGCTAGTTGCAGTGCTGTTTTTTTGGTTTCGTCAAGTTCTTTTGCTACCTGTTGTACTAATGATTTTTGTTCGGATGCTAATGTTTTTTGTTTAGATAATTTTGATTGCAAATCAGCAATTTCCTGCACAAGAGATGCTTCATTTTCTTGGCTTTTTTCCAAATTAGTTGTCAACTCTTTGACAGTTGCTTCTAAATCAGCCTTAGTTGTGCTTGTGCGCTTAGTAGAATTTGGCTCAGGTGTTTGTGCTGAGGATTCTTCATCAGATGAAGCCTCTTCTTCGGCAATTTCTTGTGCTGTAACTTCGATCGCAGATTCCCCTTCTGGGGGTGTAAATTTTTGCGCCTCTTCTTGTAGTAAGTCAGAGAGACTTTGTTTCTTAACCATTATTATTTTCTCCAATCACGCTGTAATTCATCAGCTGCACGGCGGTAGTCTAACTCCGCCTCCCGTGCATTACTTCCTCGCCATTGACTAATCGCTACGCCCTCAAGTGCCGCTCGTTCATGAGCCTTATAAGCACGGATAAAGGTATTACAAGCAGGAATACCTAATCGAGTGAGAGTGTTTTTCGCTTCTAGTGCTTCCCCCATACTGCGCGTATCAACTTTGGTAAGCAGTACCCGATGGGAAGTTCCCACGGGGATGACGGCTTCTTTGACTGTTTCCACTAGGATAGCTAAATCCATTGCGGCTGGGGGTGTAGGCAAAACTAGATAATCTGCGATCGCAACTACCGCCACTAATGCTTCAGAGCGCAAGGCGGGAGGCGTATCCACCACTACTAAATCGTAACCTGTTATCTTACCTAAATTACCTAAAAGTGTCGGATCTGTTTCTTGAGATAAATCAAATCCCATTCCCTGCTGACTGCGCCCAAACCACCAACTGGCAGAACCTTGAATATCTGCGTCAATCAGCAGTACCTTTTTTTTCTTCGCAAAGTTTGCAGCCAGATTGACTGCGGTAGTCGTTTTACCGACTCCTCCTTTACCGTTGAGAATAGCGATGATTTTTGGCACTGCTTGCTTCCGATGCGGCCTTATACCATTTTAGAATTTGGATTTTAGATTATGAAAGAGCTAGTGGTAATCGCTTTAGGCGCTTCATTTCTCGAAATCATTTTTTAAATTGCTATTACAAGAATATACCGCTTTATGTGGGCCTCAAGAACATGAAAACTCGTAACAATAAAATTCAGAAGCCATCAATTCCACAAACTCCGATGACAGCAACTTAAAATTTGCCTAATGGGCCTCAAATGCCGCGCTGGCTGCGGATGATCAAGTTTATTGGTCAGCCACTAAAATATATGGATGATTTTGCCAAAATTTATGGTGACACTTTTACCATGAGGAGTAGTCGTTCTGATAACCATATTGTGTACTTTAGTCAACCCCAAGCACTTGAGCAGATTTTTACTGCTGATTCTAGCTATTTTGAGGTTGGGAGGGGGAACATAGGGGTAAAATCGCCACCAGCATCAACGGCAACTACTAGCTCCTCCTTTTCATGGCGGAAGGATGCGAACTTATGGTCAGGATATCGAATCAACCCAGAAATCCCCGTCGATTTATCGCGGGGAAGCTTAAAAGCGTGGAATATATAGCAGGAGTCAGGAGTCAGGAGTCAGAATTCAGGAGTAAAACCCTTTTGTAGCCGGAGTCTCATCATTTATTGATGTCCTAACCACCTTGTCCATTGGTATACATAATTGTAGGGGCACAATATATTGTGCCCCTTAGCGTGTAGTCTATTCAATTGAAAAGCGCTGTAATATTAAGCCGAAAGCAACCTAATTAATCTTAATCTCCGGTTTTTCCTTGGCAACCTGAGCTTAAATCAAAGCTTTGACATTCTGTAGCTTGCAGCAATTGCCTAACTGCATCACCAGGCTGATAACTCATCAAAGTTGCCCCAACCACAGCCAGTGTAACAACAGTAGCTAGTCCCAACAAAGTAGCTCGTTTTCTAGGTTTGATTGTCCTGATTAAATTATCTATCCCAGTGGCATTACCAACAACTTCAATTGACCCAAGTGCTTTTAAAGCAATAGCCGCATTAGCATAGCGACGTTTCCGGTTGCGTTCCACCATTTTTATCAACCATGACCGAAAACGCGGACTGATGTGAGGAACTAATTTCTGGAAATTAAAGCGATAGTTATCATCAATTAATTTCCCAATGTCAACAGAACGGGTATTAGTAAGTAAGCAAATCAGTGTTGCTCCTAAACTATATAAGTCTGATGCTTGAGTGAGGGAATGACCAAACTGTTCCTCTGGTGGCATAAAACCTGGAGTTCCTGCTACAAAGCTGCTCAGAGCTATTTTCGCACCCTGTATCCTAGCCAAACCAAAATCAACCAGATAAGCATTTAGTTGCTCATCAACCAAAATATTCTCTGGTTTGATATCCCGATGAATAATTGGCGGAGTTTGCTTTTGTAGATAAACCAAAATCTCTAAAATTGACAAAGCAATTTGCTTTATTTCTTCTGGATGAAAGCTGCGTCTTAAACCCAAGGATGGGGCATTTTTATATTCCTGCACCAGATAAAAAACCCCTGGCATTTCAAACGAATCTATATAGCGAGGGATGCGGGAATGATTCAGTTGTTGCAAGATTTCAATTTCGCGCTGATAGGCTTTCACTCCTGATAAATCAGCACCTGCACGAGCAAAACAAAACTCTTTAATCACCACCTGTTGATTAGAGTTGAGGACATTAGCTAGATAAGTAATGCGTCCCCCTTCTCGGTTGCGTCCTAGTTCGCTGATAACTTGATAGCCAAGTTCTGAAAAATCTGGATGGTGATTTAAGGGAATTGCCTCTTTATGTCCATTACGCACATCAAGCTCCATTTATAATCACATGAGTTTGATTCTGTCAATATGCAATTAGTAAAGATTAAGATCCACTCACCCAAATTGTTAGCCCCATTTCTATCTGCATGGGCCAAGGCGCATCGGCAGGAAGTTTTTTTGCATTCGCGTCTTGGCACAAAATTACTAACTTTGCCCTAGCCAATCGACAATCTGGGCATTAACAACATCTGGAACCTCATCGTGGGGACAATGACCGGCATTGGGAATGGGAACAATTTTGATTTCTTTGCCATTCTCACGCGCCTTTTCGTAAATCTTTGCCCCCGTAATTGGTGTCCAAGGATCATCAGCACCCCAAATTACTAATAGAGGACGTTCTACTTTGGGCAAAAGTTCCTCTGGACTTGGGCCAGGAGGCGCTGTGAGAATGGAGGCGAAGACTTGTTGCGCTCCTGGGTCGCAAGAGGGAGTATAAAGTAAATCGACTAATTCATCGGTGACGGCTTGGCGATCGCGGTAAACTTGGTAAAGGGTACGGCGAATTTGGGCTTTTTGACGGATGCGATTATAGACAAACTTACCTGTAATTGGCGATCGCACAAACCGATTAAAAGCTGCCATTACAACACGTAGCGGCGGGTTCAATTCGTGGGGACGATGACTCAAGCCACCCGCAGAGTTAATTAAAATACCACCAGCAGCAATTTCTGGATGTTCTACCAGTACAATCAAGCTCAAAAGTGCGCCGATGGAGTTGCCAATAAATACAGCAGGTTCTTGGATATGTGCTGTGCAAAAATCTTTTAGCAGTTCCACCCAAACTTCCACGCTGTAATCAATGGGCGCTTTATCGGAACCGCCAAAACCTAAAAGGTCTATGGCAAATACCTGGTAGCCAGCATGAGCTAAAACTGGGATATTTTTGCGCCAGTGTCCAATGGAAGCACCGAAACCGTGAACCAGTACCAAAGGTCGTCCTCTACCCATGACAGTGTACTGAATTTTGTAACCCTGCCAAGTCCAAAAGAATTTTTTAAAGGCGTCTTGAGTTGCAAGCTGCTGTGTAGTTATAGTCATTATGAAGATTAATAAAGTCTTTCTTCAATATAGTAATATTCTCTGACAGCAGAGGGTCTGAACAAAATGCTATTTTTAAACCAGTCCCAATTGAGTTAAAGTCTTTGCCCTATAACCTTCTGTGAATTGGAGCGATCGCGCAGCGTCTCGGAGAGAAGCGACTATGACCCTTTCTGCTAACCAACTCAAGACCGAAATTATCTACCCCAGCTCTGATGGTAAACCAATGGCGGAGAGCGACCCGGCACGAGATTATCTAATTTATGCTGTAGAAGCTTTAGACATTTATTTCCAAGACCGAAATGATGTTTACGTATCAGGGAATCTATTTGTTTACTACAAAAAGAGCATTCCTAGTGCTGTAGTTGCTCCTGATGTCTTTGTAGTATTTGAGGTAGCCAAGAGAAAGCGCGTCAGCTACAAGGTTTGGGAAGAAGGGGGTAAAGTCCCTAATTTTATTTTGGAAATCACTTCTGCAAGCACCCAAGAAAACGATGAAGAGGATAAACCCAAAAAATATTCACTTCTAGGTGTGCAAGAGTATTTTCAGTATGACCCAACCGGAGATTACCTCAACCCACAACTAAAGGGTTCCTATTTATTTGAGGGCAAATATCAACCCATTACATCCAACTTTTTACCCGATGGTGTCTCGTCTATTCACAGTGAAGCATTGGGTTTAGACCTCAGACTGATTGACGGAGAATTGCGGTTTTTTGACCCCCAAACTGGGAAAAAACTGTTAAGTCATAAAGAAACAGAGCAAGCGCGACAACAAGCAGAACAAGCGCGACAGGATGCAATACCTAGATTATTGGAGTTAGGCTTGAGTGTAGAACAGATTGCCAGTACTCTTAGTTTATCGGTGAAAGAGGTGGTACTTAGTTTATCGTTGGATTAGGCGAGACGGTTTTATCTAGAGTGATAGGTAAAAATTACTACAATTAAAAAAATTATGATTACTCTGTGGTGAGAACGCAGTAGTAACTTCAATCCCTGCAATAAAGCTGACACGATTGATAATGAAGGTAGGCGTTATCTTCACAAAATTTATGTTTTTAACTTGGTTAGACAGCAACTCTTGGCTGCTAGAAATTGGCGGAAAACGAATACTAATTGACCCTTGGCTGGTTGGTTCGTTGATTTTCAGCAACTTGGATTGGTTATTTAAAGGTTCGCGATCCCAAAATCGCCCAATACCAGATAACATTGATCTGATCTTGCTGTCTCAAGGTTTAGAAGACCACGCTCACCCACCAACGCTTAAATTACTTGATCACAGCATCAAGGTTGTAGCTTCTCCTAATGCTGCCAAGGTTGTACAGCAGTTAGGTTACACCCAGGTAACAGTATTGGCTCATGGTGAAACTTTCACTTTAAATAATCAAGTTGAAATCAAGGCTTTCCCTGGCTCTCCAATTGGCCCCACTCTGGTAGAAAATAGTTATCTCCTCAAAGAATTGGAGAGTGGTTTAACTCTATACTATGAGCCTCATGGGTATCATTCCCCAGAACTTAAGCAAGCTGCACCTATCGATGTAGTGATTACACCGTTTATTGACATGACGCTACCTTTGCTTGGGCCGATTATTAAAGGACAAAATAGTGCCTTGGAAGTAGTAAAGTCGTTACAGCCTCAAGTAATAATACCTACGGCGGCTGGTGGTGATGTTGCATTTGAGGGATTGCTGATGAAATTCATTCAGACTAAAGGAACTGCTGAGGAATTTCGTTCGTTACTTGAGAAAAACAATCTTTCGACGCGGGTGCTTGAGCTAAAACCAGGCGATCGCTTTGAACTACCATTAGAAAAACGAGCATTAGCAATCTAAGCACCTAACCCTAGCGATTAGAAATCAAGGTTTTTACTGTATAGGTAAGACTTCTAGTCGCCAGGGTTAATTTTGTTCAATAGCTGAATTATCTTGCATATATACTTCTAGCTCGTTAGTTGTCGGATTATAGCGGTTCTCAGTTGAGTGAGGTACAAGAACCCCACCCCCAACCCCCTCC